>NZ_JBWKRA010000016.1:0-79479 GCF_059419065.1 Pseudomonas sp. GW821-FHT07B01
GGCTCCCACAGTGGAATGCATTCCAAATGTGGGAGCCGGGCTTGCCCGCTATGGCGATCGCCTTGCTTACAAAGCTTCCAAAGCCATGTTCAAGGCCAGTACGTTTACTACAGGCGGGCCTACCAGAGGGCTTTCGATGTGCTCATCCAGCAACCGCTGCAAGGTCGACACCGGCATATTTCGCGCCGCCGCCACTCGCGCCAGTTGATAGGCAATCGCCTGCGGTGGCAAGTGTGGATCAAGGCCGCTGCCGGAGGTTGTCAGCGAGGCCAGTGGCACCGGGCCCTGGCCAGGCACTGACTGTTTGCCGGCATCCTCGAATATGCGTGTCGCCAAGGCCGGATTGCTGGGCCCCAGGTTACTGGCACTGCTGGACACTGTGGCAAAAGCACCGGCTGACGGGCGTGGGTGAAACCAGCTGTCGCCGGTAAAGTCCTGGGCGATCAGGCTGGAGCCGCGCACCTTGCCGCTGGCGTCGCGCACCAGGCTGCCATTGGCTTGATCGGGGAAGGCCACTTGGGCCACGCCAGTGACTACCAGCGGGTAGGCCACGCCGGTGATCAGGGTCATGAGTACCAGCAGGCTCAGGGCTGGGCGGATGATGTTGGACATTTCAGACTCCTCAATTCAGTGGTGCGGTGGGACGCGGAGCGTCCGGGGTGGCATTCCCACGCGGAGCGTGGGAACGATCAGCGGCCAGATCAAACCAGGTGCAGCGCGGTCAGCAACATGTCGATGGCCTTGATCCCCACGAACGGCACCAACAATCCGCCCAGCCCGTAGATCAGCAGATTGCGCCGCAACAACGCCGCCGCACTCGCGGCCTGCACGCGCACGCCGCGCAGGGCCAACGGGATCAGCACCACGATAATCAGCGCGTTGAACACGATAGCCGAGAGGATCGCGCTCTGTGGGCTCTGCAAGTGCATGATGTTGAGCACGCCCAGTTGCGGGTAGATCGAGGCGAACAACGCCGGCAGGATCGCGAAGTACTTGGCCACGTCGTTGGCGATGGAAAAGGTCGTCAGCGCGCCACGGGTCACCAGCAGTTCCTTGCCGATCTGCACCACGTCCAGCAGCTTGGTCGGGTCGCTGTCGAGGTCGACCATGTTGGCGGCTTCGCGCGCGGCCTGGGTGCCGTCGTTCATCGCCATGCCGACGTCAGCCTGGGCCAGCGCCGGGGCATCGTTGGCGCCATCGCCACACATGGCAACCAGGCGTCCATCGTTCTGCTCATGGCGAATACGCGCGAGTTTCTTCTCTGGCGTGGCTTCGGCCAGCACATCGTCCACCCCCGCTTCAGCGGCAATCGCGGCGGCGGTCAGCGGGTTGTCGCCTGTGACCATCACGGTACGAATCCCCAGCTTGCGCAACTCGGCAAACCGTTCGCGGATACCGGGCTTGACCACGTCCTTGAGATGGATCGCCCCCAGCAACTTGCCATCGGCGCACACCAGCAAGGGCGTGCCGCCGCTCTGGGCGATCTTGTCGATTTCCCGCGACAGCGCAGGCAGCAGATCGCTGCGTTGCTGGCCGATAAACGCCAGTAGCGAGTCCACCGCGCCTTTACGGAACACACGGCCCTGATAGTCGACACCGGACAAACGGGTCTCGGCGCTGAAGGGCACGGCGGTCAACGCCTCCAGGCTCGGCTCGGCCTGGGGGTGCAAGGCGCGCAGGTATTCAACGATGGACTTGCCTTCCGCCGTGTCATCCGCCAGGGACGCCAGCAGCGCGCCTTCGGCCAATTCCCGGCCACTGACGCCAGGTGCGGACACCACGGCCGAGCAACGGCGGTTACCAAAGGTGATGGTGCCGGTCTTATCCAGCAGCAACACATGCACATCCCCCGCCGCTTCTACCGCGCGGCCAGACTTGGCGATCACGTTGAGACGCACCAGGCGGTCCATGCCGGCAATCCCGATGGCCGACAACAAGCCGCCAATGGTGGTGGGAATCAGCGTCACCAGCAGTGCGACCAGGAACACCAGCGGCAAGCTGCCATTGGCAAAGTGGGCGAACGGCTGCAGGGTCACGACCACCAGCAGAAAGATCAGGGTCAGTCCGATCAGCAGAATATCCAGCGCGACTTCGTTGGGGGTTTTCTGGCGTTTGGCGCCTTCCACCAGCGCGATCATACGGTCCAGGGTGGACTCGCCCGGGTTGGCGGTGATGCGGATGAGCAGCCAGTCCGACACCAGCCGCGTGTTGCCGGTGACGGCCGAACGGTCGCCGCCAGACTCGCGGATCACCGGGGCAGATTCGCCGGTAATCGCCGCTTCGTTGACCGCCGCAATCCCTTCGACGACCTCGCCGTCACCGGGGATCATTTCCCCGGCGGCAACACGTACCACATCGCCCTTGCGCAGGCTGGTGGCCGGCACCACCTTGAAGCTGCCATCGGCTTCCTGGCGTCGGGCGCTCAAGCCTTCGCTGCCAGCCTTGAGGCTGTCGGCGCGGGCCTTGCCGCGGCCTTCGGCCAGGGCTTCGGCGAAGTTGGCGAACAGCACGGTGAACCACAGCCACACCGCGATTTGCACCGCAACAAAGGTGGGCACGGTGGTATCGGGCACGAAGCACAACACGGTGGTGAGGATGGCGGTCAGTTCGACCACCAGCATCACTGGCGAGCGTTGCAGTTGGCGTGGGTCGAGCTTGACGAACGCCTGGACCAGCGCCGGACGCCACAGCGCAGAGATGGCGGTTTTGGCAGGCTCCTGGGGTTTGACCGGGGCCGCGTTTTTTGCAGGCATATTCATTTTCATATCCCTTAACTAGAAGCCCATGCTCAAGTGTTCAGCGATGGGACCCAACGCCAGCGTCGGCAGGAAAGTCAGGCCGCCCACCAGCAAAATGGTCACGGTCAACAGGGTCACAAACAGCGCACCATGGGTGGGGAAGCTGTTCTGGCCAATCGGTGCGGCTTTCTTCATCGCCAGGCTGCCGGCCAGGGCCAGTACCGGGAGAATGTAGCCGAATCGGCCGATCAACATGCCCAGGCCCAGCATCAGGTTATGGAACGGGGTGTTAGCGCCGAGGCCAGCAAACGCCGAACCGTTGTTGGCACTGGCCGAGGTGTAGGCGTACAGCAATTGGCTGAAGCCGTGGGGGCCTGGGTTACTGATGGCGCCTGCCGGGCCGGGCAAGCTGGCGGCGATGGCACTCAACACCAATACGCCGACCGGCATCACCAGCAGGGTTACCACCAGCAATTGCACTTCCTTGGCCTGGAGTTTCTTGCCCAGATATTCCGGGGTGCGGCCGATCATCAGGCCGGCGAGGAACACCGCGATCAACACGTTAAGCAACATGCCGTACATACCGGCACCGACACCGCCGAAGATCACTTCGCCGACCATCATGTTGACCAATGCCACCATCCCGCTCAGCGGGCTGAGGCTGTCCTGCATACCGTTGACCGAACCGTTGGAGGCCGCAGTAGTGGTCACCGACCACAGCACGGTACCGGTGGTGCCGAAGCGTATTTCCTTGCCTTCCAACGGTGCGGTTTGCTCCACCGCCGGGTTGTTCAGGGTTGGATTGGGCTGGTACTCGGACCACAGCGACGTCGCGCCGCCGATCAAGAACAACGCCAGCATGCACGCGAGGATCGCCCGGCTCTGGCGCAGGTCCTTGACGTAATGGCCGAAGGTAAACACCAGTGCCACCGGGATCAGAATGATCGAGGCCACTTCAAACAGGTTGGCCCAGGCTGTCGGATCTTCAAACGGATGCGCCGAGTTCACGCCGAAGAAGCCACCGCCGTTGGTGCCCAGTTGCTTGATCGCAATCTGACTGGCGGCCGGCCCCAGGGGAATCACCTGATCCACGCCTTGCAGCGTGACCGCATCAACATAGTGGGCGAAGGTTTGCGGTACGCCCTGCCACACCAGAAACAGCGCGAGCACCAGGCACAACGGCAGTAGGCCGTAGAGGGTGGCGCGGGTCATGTCGACCCAGAAGTTGCCCAGGGTCTGGGCAGATTTGCGCCCGATCCCACGGCACAAGGCGACCAGGACGGCGAGACCGGTCGCCGCACTGACGAAGTTCTGCACGGTCAGGCCGGCCATCTGGCTCAGGTAGCTGAGAGACGCCTCACCGCTGTAGTTCTGCCAGTTGGTATTGGTCATGAAACTGACGGCGGTATTAAACGCCAAGGTCCATTCCTGGCCCGGCAGGTTTTGCGGGTTCAGCGGGAGGGAGCCTTGAAACAACAGAATAGAGAACAGCAGCAGGAAGCCTGCGAGGTTGAATGCGAGCAAGGCCAGCATGTACTTCTGCCAGCTTTGTTCCTGCTGTGCGTCCACACCCGACAGGCGATAACAGGCGTTTTCCACCGGCCCCAGCACCGGGCTGAGCCAGGTGCGCTGGCCCTCCATCACCTTGTAGTAGAACCGCCCCAGGAACGGAGCCGGCACCAGTACCACGGCAAAGAAGGCGATGATCAGCCAATAGTCATAACTGTGCATAGCCCGCTCCTAGTTCCGATCCGCGCGTAACAGCGCAACCAGCAGATAAATGAACAGCGCCACGGCCAATAGCAGTGACACTCCGTCCAAAACGCTCATGGAAATTTCCCCGTCTTGCGGCGATTGCCGCGTGTGGGGGCATTGTCCGCAGGAGCGGTGTAAAGGAACGAGAGCGAGGCACCGGGTGGGGCGTAAAGATGGCGTAAAGAGTGGGTTTATGCGGGGTTTGCCGTGGCTGGGAGGGCCTCTTCGCGGGCAAGCCCGGCTCCCACAGTGAAATGCATTCCAAATGTGGGAGCCGGGCTTGCCCGCGATGGCGGCAGGTCAGACACCATCGCCCTTATCTGGTGCACACCAAGCCACATTCAAACGCCAAACCGTCCCGCAGACGACACAAGCACTGCTTTGCGACAGGGTTTCGTAGCCTGGCATAGGCACTGCAACACCTTGAATCATTCCAAACAGTTCAAGGAGCGCAGCACAATGAACACACAACTCAAACCCACCTTGGGTACCTTGCATCTATGGGGCATTGCCGTGGGGCTGGTGATCTCCGGCGAGTATTTCGGCTGGAGCTACGGTTGGGGCGTCGCCGGTACCTTGGGCTTTCTGGTGACCTCATTAATGGTCGCCGCGATGTACACCTGCTTTATCTTCAGCTTCACCGAACTGACCACTGCGATTCCCCACGCAGGAGGCCCCTTTGCCTACAGCCGTCGCGCCTTCGGTGAGAAAGGCGGCTTGATTGCCGGCTTGGCCACCTTGATCGAATTCGTCTTCGCCCCGCCCGCGATTGCCCTGGCCATTGGCGCGTACCTGAACGTGCAATTCCCGGCACTCGACCCCAAGCACGCCGCCGTCGGCGCCTATATCGTGTTCATGGGCCTGAATATCCTCGGGGTGAAACTCGCCGCCACCTTTGAGTTGGTGGTCTGCGTGCTGGCCGTCGCCGAACTGCTGGTGTTCATGGGCGTAGTCGCCCCGGCGTTCAGCTTCAGCCACTTCGCCCTCAACGGCTGGGCCGGCTCCGACACCTTCGGCGCCCCGGCGATTGCCGGGATGTTTGCCGCCATTCCCTTCGCCATCTGGTTCTTCCTCGCCATTGAAGGCGCTGCCATGGCCGCCGAAGAAGCCAAGGACCCCAAGCGCACCATTCCGAAGGCCTACATCAGCGGCATCCTCACCCTGGTGATCCTGGCCATGGGCGTGATGTTCTTCGCCGGTGGTGTGGGTGACTGGCGCACCCTCTCGAACATCAACGACCCACTGCCCCAAGCGATGAAAACCGTGGTGGGCGACAGCTCCGGCTGGTTGCACATGCTGGTATGGATTGGCCTGTTCGGCCTGGTGGCAAGCTTCCACGGCATCATCCTCGGCTACTCGCGCCAGTTCTTCGCCCTGGCCCGTGCAGGTTACCTGCCGTCTTTCCTGGCCAAACTCTCACGTTTCCAGACACCGCACCGGGCCATCCTCGCCGGCGGCGTGGTGGGCATCGCCGCCATCTACAGCGACGGCCTGATCAACCTGGGCGGCATGACCCTGACCGCCGCGATGATCACCATGGCGGTGTTCGGTGCCATCGTCATGTACATCATGAGCATGCTCAGCCTGTTCAAACTGCGTAAGACCGAGCCGTTGCTGGAACGTACTTTCCGCGCGCCGGGCTACCCCATCGTGCCAGGCATTGCGCTGGTGCTGGCGGTGGTATGCCTGGTGGCGATGGCCTGGTTCAATGCCTTGATCGGGCTGATCTTCCTGGGCTTCATGGCGGTGGGCTTCATCTACTTCCAGCTGACCGCACAAGACCGTGTCGATGCGCCGGCAGATGCGAGGTTGACCGGACAATAGCGCCTATGAGGCAGAACGGGCCTACACTGAACTACTCAGAAAGCCCGTGACTCAAAGCAGTCATTACCGTGGGAAGCTTTCCCACGGACATCTGCCTCAAGGAGAGCCTTATGCCGTGGTATGCATGGTTGATTATGGTAGTAGCGATCGGGTCGATCGTCGGTGGCCTGATGATGCTGCGTGACAGCGCCAACAAAGTCGAACTCACCGACGAACAACGCAAACGCGTGGCCGAGCGAAATGCGCAGGCGGACGCCAAGGATGCGCAAGACAGATAAAACGCGTGTAACCCGGTGGCGAGGGAGCTTGCTCCCGCTGGGCTGCGAAGCAGCCCACCCTACTCCCATTCCGCCTTGGCAATATGCAACCCATGTTGCCCCTTATAGGCCGCACGCTCCGGCTGGCTCCAGCCACTGAGCAACTCATCCTTCAGCCTATAGATCTCAACCCCTAACGGACGACAAACCGTCAACGGGTCCTGCGCCTCCGGCCCCCACATCGGCAGCGACAGATCCCCGCCAGGGCACGTCGACAGCGCACACAGCAGATCAATCTCGGCAAAGAACTCCAGGTAATCGCCCTTCTGCGCCGGACAGGCCTTCATAAAGTACATGTCATCGTGATTGAGCCCGGTGCACTGGAAAATATTCAACACGTCATGCACATCGAACTCCGTCAGCCCATGGGGCAATACCGCACGGGTCAGGTTCGAGTGGCAATGGTGATGAAAGTCCTCCCCCGTCAGCATACGGTTCACATAGGGGTCACAGCGCGTGCCCAACAAATCGTGCAAACGCCCACCGTGTTCATCAATGCCGTAGCTGGCCAGGCTGTCATCGGTAATAGTGACCAAGGGCCTTAGAAAAGGCAGGTTCGACCACAACCGATCATGGGTGCTGACATGGGCGCCTTGAAGCTGCCGAGTGCGCGCGGCCCACAAACGTTCGCGCGGGTCGTTGGCGTTCCACACATTGAAATCCCCCACTTGAGGCCCCACCGGCGTGGTCACACGAAACACATGCCCGGCCGGTACCTTCCACGCCCTTCCCGTGCGGATCGGCACCTCGAACTGTTCGATCAACGTGCGCTGGCTTTTCTGATCACGAATACGCTCATAGAACGCCGTATCCACCTGCAATGCTGAGCCTTTGCTGACCTGGTACGCGGCCGGGTAGTCTTTGTACATGGGGCATGTCCTCTATCAAGGGTGATCAAACAGGGCGAGGGAAAGGTGTTCTGAATCGTCCAGGTACAGGCTCATCGCCTCGCTGGCGGCCTGCGTTTGGTTGCGGGTTAGCAGTGTGTATATCTCATGGTCACGCTCCAGCCAGGGTGATTGGAAACGTTGCTCGTCAGGCGCGGCGCAGAACGCCAAGCGCAACTGGGCAATGACCTGGGCGAAAAACTCATCGAATAGCGGGCTGCCCATCAACGCGACGATCTGTTGGTGGAACATAAGACTGTGGGTGGCCACCGCTCGCCAGTCTTCGCGCTCCCTGGCCAGGGTGGTGGCGTCGATGGCGTTTTGCATATGTGTCGATTGAGCGTCCGTCAGCGGGCCGCTCTGGGCTATGGCCTGCAATTCCAGGGTGCGGCGGACTACGAAGAGGTCGCGTACTTCTGCTCGCTCCAGGCGCCGAACCATCACGCCCTTATTGCGGATATAGCGAGTAAGGCCCTCCTGGCCGAGACGATGCAGCGCCTCGCGAATCGTATTGCGTGATGCGTTGTAAGCCTTGACCAGATCAACCTCGACCAGCGGCATGCCTGGCAATAGCCGTCCACCGATAATGTCGGCGCGAAGCTCCAGGGCGATCTGATCGGCTAAAGACAAAGTGAGTGTCATCGTTACCTCAAGATTGTTGAACAATCACTAAGTAAGAGGTAACCACGTTTCGTGCCAATGCTGCCTGCGAATTACCAGGCGCTAGGTCCGATAAAGAAAAGGCCGGTCAATGACCGGCCTTCTGCGCTTTTATTACATCTTCAATCAATAACCAACCTGTCGCGATTCTTCTCCAGCAACGCCTTGCCGATGCCTTTTACTTCCAGTAACTCATCCACCGCGGTGAACGGGCCGTTGCTTTCGCGATAGGTGATGATTGCCTTCGCCTTGGAAGCACCAATGCCGAATAGATCGCGGCGCAGGGTCTCGGCGTCGGCGGCGTTGAGTTTGACCTTGGTGGACTGCTCGGTCTTGGTCATCTGGGTGGAGATAGGAGTTGGGGGTTCCGGCTTGATGGACGGCGCGGCGGTGGTGGCGACGGAGAGGCTGGTGAGGAAGGCGAAGATGAGGGAGGAAATGTAAAGGTTTTGCATTGGTGACGCTCCATGATATCGGTAAGAGAAAAAAGCAGCTTTTCCGAAGCTGCTTTTCTAACTTAGGTGATTGCTAGAGACTGTCAAAAACTGATAAGTAACTGGGTGTGTTTAAAAATCAGGTCATAAAATTGCACTGGGCCGATCAAACTAGAATTAGTGAGAGAATCACCCAAGCGCTGCGAATCAAATCAATGCCCCCCAACCTCTCGACAATCCCAAGAGATCGAAGAGGTTGGAGGAGAGTTAACTCTAAGCAAACAAAAACTTTTACTTATGAAGTCACCACGAACGCCTGAATTAGAGGAAAAATCAGGGATCAAGTCGTCGTTGCTGATATATCCAATCGACGATTTCACCGTCAGGAGAGTAACCACTGACCGTTTCACGTAGAAGCTGACGTACGCGGCTGTAATCGTCCTTCTCAACAGCATTAAGCAATTCTGTCAGACGTGCCTTCAATATGTCCCAAGACAAATAGTCCTCACTAGCACTCATAATCATCGGGTGCGACGTCATTACAACATTGTCACCAATTAAAAGTTCTTCATAGAGCTTCTCGCCCGGTCGCAGCCCAGTAAACTCGATGGAGATATCACCTTGAGGGGCCTTCTCAGAACGAATACTCAGACCCGATAAATGAACCATTTTTTCTGCCAGCTCAACGATCTTCACTGGCTCGCCCATATCCAGAACAAATACGTCCCCGCCCTGTCCCATTGAGCCGGCCTGGATAACCAATTGAGCGGCTTCGGGAATACTCATGAAATAACGAGTGATTTTTGGATGTGTAACTGTTATTGGTCCACCCGACTTGATTTGCTTGTGAAACAACGGAATCACTGACCCGGAAGAACCCAAAACGTTCCCAAACCGCACCATTGTAAAGCGGGTTTTATTAATATAGGAAACATTGGCTTTATCACCAAACAAGACCGGAGCCATCTCCTTGCTCAATGCCTGCAGCGTCATTTCAGCAAGACGCTTGGTACTCCCCATTACATTGGTTGGACGCACAGCCTTATCAGTAGAAATAAGCACAAAATTCGCTACTTTCGCTCTTAAAGCCGCCTGCGCAGTGCTCAATGTGCCTATCAGATTATTCATTACGCCTTCAGCAATATTGTGCTCAACCATAGGTACATGCTTATAGGCTGCTGCATGATATACCGTATCAACATGCCAAGTATTCATGACATCCAAGAGTTTTTCCTGATTACGGACAGACCCTAGGATAGGTAATAATCTTACAGTCAAAGACTCGCGCAAAACCCGCTGTTCCAACTCTTGCAAAATGCTGTAGAGATTGAACTCACTATGTTCATAAAGCAGTAATGTTGTCGGCTGAAGAGCAAGAATTTGTCGACAGAGTTCCGATCCTATTGAACCGCCGGCCCCGGTTATAAGGACCGACTTCCCCTTGATACAATGTTCCAACAAATCATCTTGCGGGGGCACGGAGTCTCGACCCAGCAAGTCGGCAATATCAACTTCCTGAATATCATCAACCTTCACTCGCCCACTGGCCAGATCCATAAAGCCAGGTACGCTTTGTACGTGAAGGGAAAAACCCTCAAGAAAACTCAATATTTCTCGGCGGCGCCCACGATTGGCAGAAGGGATTGCAAGAAGTATTTGCTGAGCGCCAGTCATATCAACCATCTGTTGGATATGCTTGGGTTTATAAACATGCAGCCCCGAAATGACCCGATCAGCAATACTGCTATCATCATCAATAAACGCGACAGGACGCATGAGTCTACCCATTCGTAAGGCCGCAACCAATTGATTACCCGCTGCGCCAGCCCCATAAATAGCCACCCTCGGTAATCCATCGTCTCGGCTAGTGAACGGAACATGCTGTGCAGCAGCGAACCAATCGCCTAGAAAATATTGACGCATCGCAAGACGTAGGCCGCCAATCATAATCATGCTCAATCCCCAGTAATTGAAGATGACCGAGCGCGGAACGAAGGCTTGTTGATTGTTGTTCCAATAAACTATCAGAGCGAGAATTAATGCTGACAAACTCACAGCTTTAATAATAGCAATTAATGCGTCGTTGCCGAAGTAGCGCATTACCGCGCGGTACATGCCAAAACGCACAAACAGAGGAATAGCAACGATTGTGGCGCTCAAGAACAACCAAAGGTACTCCTTGAACGGATTGATCAACTCATCAACCCCTAAGCGAACAACAAAGGCCATCCACAGAGCAAACCAGACGAGAAAAACGTCGGTCACTACTTGAAAGGCGCGTTTTTGCCGTCGCGTCAGCCCCAATAAAAAGACTCTTAACTTATCCATAACACCCTGAAACACCTCTGCTACTCCTAAGATCACACCTGCGCCTTGTTGGGTAACGGCAAGAAAACTTTTGAAGGATTCTCGTTGACCAAGACGTTAAGAAAATCCTTAAGCATTGGAAAAACACACGCCACCCATGTACTAACCGATTACTCCTCGGTAGCTAGCTGCATGACCGCTTTTAGGACCGAACATGTTTTTTCAACTTCAGACCGCGTCAGCGTTGGATGCACAAGAAACATCATACTCGTTTCGCCGAGTTCCCTCGCCACCGGCAACCGGCTCGCTGGCCGCCAGCCAGTATTGTCAAACGCCTTCTCGAGATAGACCTCGGAGCAGGACCCAGAAAATACCGGAACTTCTCGTGCCGAAATCTCCGCCAGAATACGATCACGATCCCACCCGGCCTTGAGTGCCTGAGGCTCGACAAACACGTAGCACTTATACGCCGCGTGAACACTACCCTCAGGCGCGATTGGCACACGCAAACCCTTGAGTTGGCTGGCGCACTCCCATATCTGACCCGCATTCGCAAGCCGACTGGCTTGCCAATCTGTCATGCGTTTGAGTTGAATCCGACCGATTACGGCCTGAACCTCTAGCATTCTCCAGTTCGTACCGAAGCTTTCGTGCAACCAGCGAAAGCCAGGGGGATGGTCACGTTCATAGACTGCCTCCCAGCTTTTGCCATGATCCTTGAACGACCACATATCCGACCAGAGCTTACGATCGTTGGTTGTGACCATTCCGCCCTCTCCGCCTGTCGTCATGATCTTGTCCTGACAAAAGGACCAGGCTGCGATGTGGCCAATTGACCCCACTGGGCGCCCCTTATAACGAGCACCATGAGCTTGAGCACAATCTTCGATCACTTTAAGATCGAACTCCTCGGCCAAAGCCATGATCGGATCCATGTCACAAGGCCAGCCGGCCAAATGCACACAGATTAGGGCTCGGGTGCGAGGAGTCAGCACAGCGCGGATAGTCTGCGCGCTGAAGTTCTGAGAATCGCGATCCACATCAGCGAAAACCGGAACAGCCCCGGCATTTACAATGCTTGAAACAGAAGCAAGAAAAGTGCGTGAGGTGACAATTACTTCATCGCCGGCACCAATGCCCAAGGCCTTCAAGGCAAGGTCCAGGGCAACCGTTCCGTTGGCCAGCCCGATGGCGAATTCGGTTCCCGCCCATGCCGCGAACTCCTTTTCAAACTCACGCCCCTGTGTACCGGTCCAGTAGTTAACCTTATTGGACAGAACCACATCACGTACGGCATCAGCCTCTTCTTCAGTAAAAGAAGGCCAAGGAGAAAATGGTGAATTCAACACAACCAGTACCCGTCAGTTTTCATTCGAAAATATGAAAGACTCGTCAACATGAGCCCCGTTGCAATTCGCTTGACACGTTGTTCGCGCAGCGACGACTTTTCAAGAACCGTGCAATAACCTGGCCGGTACTCCGGCGACTGTAACCTCGTCTGGCACGTCTCTGACTACTACGGCTCCAGCGCCAACCATGACCTTTGAACCGATGCTCACAAGTTGTCGTACGCAGGCGCCTATGCCTATCCAGCTCATATCCTGAACGCAGACGCCCCCTGCAAGCCGGGCGCCGGGGCTGATGTGCACACACGACCCCAATAGACAATCGTGGTCAACACTGCAGCCCGTATTGAGAATAGCGCCACTGCCAACTCGCGCATCGGCATTCACAACCGCTCCAGCAAAAATCACCGATCCCTCACCAACCGTGGCATACCGGCTGACTGTTGAACCCGGATGGCGCAGCGTAACCAGTTTAGCGCCCGCCGCCTTTAGTTGGCACAGTTTTGCTTGGCGGACCCGATTGTTGCCGATCGCCACCAGCACTCCGTCATATTCATGCACAGCGGCCATCAGCCTCTCGGTGTTGCCTACGACATTCCAGGCACCATTTCGAACCAAGCCAGGCCACGCGTCATCGAAGAACTCAATGATGTCCCATCCACAGCATTCGGCTGTATCCGCGACGACTTTGCCATGGCCGCTTGCACCTAATACCGCAAGGCGGCTCATGACTTGGAGCCCGTAAACTTCGATGCTGTAGCTTCGCCCTCGGCACTGATACCGTCACGTACCAGAACTTTCTTGATCGTCAGGAAAATGACCTTAATATCCAGCCAAAAAGACTGATTATCAACGTACCAAGTATCCAGCTTGAACTTTTCTTCCCATTCGATTGCATTGCGCCCGTTGACTTGCGCCCAACCACTCACGCCCGGGCGCACCTCATGACGACGGTATTGCTCCGCGTTGTAGAGAGGCAGATATTCCATAAGCAGCGGACGAGGGCCCACAAGACTCATATCGCCTTTAACCACATTCCACAACTCGGGCAATTCATCCAGGCTACTGGACCGCAGGAAACTCCCAAAGACTGTCATGCGTTGTGAATCTGGTAAAGGTTCGCCGTTCGCATCATGAGCATCTCGCATCGTGCGGAACTTGATCATTTCGAACGGTTTGCCATGACGTCCTGGACGTACCTGACGAAACAGAACGGGAGATCCCAGTTTCTTGCGGATGTTCCAGGCAATTACTGCTATGACCGGGGAAAGCAGAATTAGTCCAAGCAAGGACGCAAATAAATCAAACCCACGCTTGATCATCTGGCAACACCCTCCAGCCAATCCACAAATCGATCGGCCAACTTGCGTCGATCAAACTCTCTGACCGCCAATTCTCTGCCGCGTGCGCCCTTTTCCAGCAGGTCGTCACGATCATCCGCCGCCTGTATCAAAGCATCTGCAAAAAGCGCAGCATCGTCAGGAGGTACGACAAAACCGCAGTTTTCCTTGGCGATCATCTCAGCAAGCCAACCAGGATAGTTATTTAAAACAGGTAACCCCGAAGCGATATAGTCGAAAAACTTGTTAGGCGACGTACCGTAGTAAAAGGCTGGTACGTTTGCCAATATTTGCAGGCCCAGATCTGCGCTGGCCATCAAACCTGACAACCGGGCCTTGTTCACCGGGTCGTGAAATATCACATTGTCCAAGTGTTCTTGCGCTGCGCGTTTTTGAAGCGCGGGTTTGAGCTTGCCCTGCCCGATCAAAACAAGCCGGATATCATCGCGCTTTCGCAGTTTCAGTTCTCGAGCCGCATCCAGTACCGCATCCAGGTTGTTAGCCACCCCGTGAGTGCCGGCAAAAACCGCAACCAGATGACTTTTATCCACGCCAGCCGGCAACCATGGCTCAGCATGCGTGTTGAAAATATCAAGGTCACAACCGTTTGGAATCATTTCGATTCGATCATGTGCTACACCGCGGTGCGCAATACCTTTCACAATACCGGGCGACAAGCCAATGAGACGGTGAGCCGAACGATAACTCGCCCACTCAAGGAAAGACATGGCAGCAAGGATCACTGGATTACGAATGACGCCCATCGCTTTCGGCAGCTCGGGCCAGAGATCCCGAACCTCGAATATAAAAGGCTTATTGCGAAACCACCGGGCGAATATTCCGGGGATACCAGCTGTCAATGGCGTAGTGGTCGCAAAAACCAGGTCGTAACGCTCGGTTAACGCAATACCGATACTGCGCACGGCAAACTTCAAAAAGCTCAGCGCTCGGACAAACAGGCCATCGCTGTTGGAGTACGCCAAGTCAAATTCGATGATCTCGATACCATCGACCATACCTTGGCGTTTTCCACCAACGAAAGGGCTTTCCAGCCCGGTTTGGCCACCACCATAGCTGCCACAGACCATTGTCACCTGGTGCCCCCTGGCAACCAGACGACAAGCCATCTCATAAGACCGAATACCGGTCGCTCCTTTCGGAGTCGAAAAATGCTGATGAAAATAAAGGACTTTCATGTCTACCAGTGATACTCCGTAGTCAAAACGCCCGCCGAAGTCACCTCAACCTCTAGCACCGGCACTTCAGTTTTTTGTAAGTAGTAACGAGACTCCCAACCCTGGACGAGCTCTCGACGAACGATAGGCATGCTGCCAATGACCGATATTCGATGCGAGCCGTTGGTCAGAACGTCGCCTTCAAGCCGCCAGTCCCCCGGCTGCAAGCGCCATCGTAGAACTGCACGATCCTTGAACCCGGTAAATTCATCTCTGACCTGCAAGCCGGCATCCGTCAGACGGACGTGCCGCTCGTGACGGACTCCGCTACCATCGACATACGTGGCGCCGCATGAGCTGTCGGCAACCTGGTCAACCAGGCTTTCGACCTCTCGCGTTCGCAGCCATTCCCCAAAAAGAAACCGGCTGAGTCTGGGCATCTGGTCTCGCCCATCAAATTGAAGCGTGTTGTGGCTGGCGGTTCCAGGAAAATAACTCAACCACTGCGCTGAGGTGTTGTAGCTGAAAGTACCTGCGTCCCGGAGCAAGTTAATACCTGCACGCCATAGATCCACATGCAGGGCATCTGCCTGGCTGGGCCGAAATCGGAATCGCGGATAGCGCAATACGGCGTAGGTCCGCTCACGCCGTAACAATGCATAACCACCATGATCAAACAGTTGACTAGCTGGCCGTGCCGCTACAGACGATGGACTCGGCAGCAGTAGCCAGCGCAGTGGCAGATCCCACTCACCTGCAGCTTCGTAGGCTCTCTTTCCGGCAAACAACGCCATGGACAACTGGACGGCAGGCCTGAAATCGCGATAGTCCGTATCCGTCAGTGGGAGCAGTCGGGCGCCATCATTTGCGCCAATGTTCGGCGCATCACCCGTATGCTCGTCGACTAACGAAAATAACCAATGCGCGGCTGCGCGAGCCCTGAGCTGGAAGGTGGCAGAGAACGCCGGGAGCGCCAGTTTTTTTCTCCAGACTTCAACCATGGAAAACGTGTCGAGCATCACTCGGTGATAATTGACGGAGTACTGGCTGAAGCTGCCGTCTTGCTCAATCAACCGAGCGGCACGATTTTCAAGCCATCTGCGCCCCAAACGCTGCCAGCGTTCGCCCTCAGGGCGACCACTTAACGTCAACCAACTGCCGCCGACAAAAAGCGCAGCTGCCTCCGAAGTCCCGTGGTTATTATCCTGAGCCATCGCATAGCTCAGCGTCGGCTCTATACGCTGGAGATGCAGCAGAACGAGGTCCACGAGACCTGGCAATGGGCTGGCAAACTGTTCGAGAATGACCGAACTCATTGCCAAGTGCAGGACTCGAATGGACGCCTCCTGGCCGCACTTCCAGTTAGGACCGCAATAGGGAGGATTATTGAAGCACCAATCCGCCAGCCAAGCGTTTAACTGTACAGTTCCCGCAGAGCCGCCAACACAGGACTTCTGGGCAAAGGTCAACGCCCAGTCAAAGCGCGACGCTTCCCAGATATTCTTTATATCACCGACAGCGGCATCAAAATCAGGAATCCGCCACCATTCCCGTCCAGGATCAGGCACTCGAACTCCATTCAGAGGATTCAAATGCCAATCAGGAGGTGCATCAGATATAGGGCATTCCCATGCCCCGAAATATCGGACCTGGGAATCCCATTGGGATGCACACGGTAACGAGGCGGCCTGCCTAGCACTTTCCGCAAAAAACGGTCCCTGGGGAACTTCAGCCCGAAGGCGTCGGACCGGGTTCAAGCCCGTCTTGACCCCAAGCCGGTAGCCCAATGCACGCGCCAGATTGCCAAAACCGAGAGCTAGCGCAGTTTTGGCCTTAACAAGAAGAAGGCTCATTGCTCGCGCAGAATCCGGGCAACTTCAATGCTCACGCGTGCCACTTCGAATATTTCATCAGAGGTGATCGGCGTGACAGTCCCATTTTCCACCGCGGCCAGGAAAGCCGCAGCACACTCGCTTTGCCCCTTGTTCTGCTTCCAGAGATTCAGCTTGCTGAAGCCAGGCCAACCGAAACCTTTCAACTTGCGGAAGTTATCCAATTGCAGGACACGTCCAGCAGCGAAGACTTCAACCCGCTCTTTTGGAAAGCTTGAAGCGCCATTGGCCAGATAGTGGATTGTGCCGAAAGAGCCATCCTCAAACCCGAGGGTAATTGCCGCTTTATCTTCAGTAATGGCTACAGCAGGCGTATCCCCCATTTTACGGGCCTGGATCGAAACAATTTTGCTACCTGCCAGAAAGCGCATCAGATCAATGAAATGACACGCTTCGCCAATAATACGGCCACCGCCGACTGAGGGGTCCTGGGTCCAGTGATTCGAGGGAATCGCTCCGGCATTCATCGTCATGATGAAAGACTTAGGCTCTTTGACAGCCGCAAGCAACGCCTTCATCTTTTGTACCTGAGGCGAAAAACGTCGATTGAACCCAACCATCAAATGTGGCTTGAGCCCTTTTTCAACGGCATTTCGATAGGCTTCTTCAACCGTCACCAGATCCTGGGCTTCAATTGCCAAAGGCTTTTCGACGAAGACATGTTTACCTGCCTCCAACGCCTGGCTGACAAAATGAGCATGGCTGTCGTGACGAGTGACAATTGCGACGGTGTTGATCGTACGCTCGCCAAGCATCGCATTGATATCAGTCGAGGCCTGTGCAAATCCTGCCTTGCTACCGTGAATGACACCATTGATACCGCCGGCAGTAACAATCGTATGGAACTGAGCACCTGCGGCCTTAAATGCCGGTATCAGCATTCTTGATGCATAGTTTCCTGCGCCAATGAAGCCAACAACAGGTTTGACGGGGTCGAAACTGGCCGCCGCACCGGGTGCCAGTACGACTTCCTTGATGTTTCGCTCGGTATCTTGGGAGGTGTATTGAAGAATGATGCCCAGCGCCGAGTTATCCGTCGTAAGCGTCTGATAGGCATCCGCTGCTTCTTCGAATGCAACCCGATGGGAGATCAACGAGTTAACTTCCAACTGGCCGCTGGCGAGCATATCCAGGACGGCTTCGAAGTTGCGCTGTTCAGTCCAACGGACAAAACCTATCGGGAAGTCGTTGCCTTGGTCTTCGTAACTTGGATCATAGCGCCCGGGCCCGTAAGAACATGAAACCTGAAATGTCAGTTCCTTTTCATAGAAGTCAGCTCGACTCAACTCAAGCCCGGTTACCCCGACCAGAACAATACGCCCCCGTTTGCGACACATATGTGCCGCTTGGGTGACAGGATCGGAAGACTTGGTAGATGCCGTGATAATGACGCCATCCACCCCTCTTCCGCGGCTGAACGTCATCCCCGCAGAAACAACATCCTCTCCCTTGCCGGGATTGCAGGTTTCGGCACCATAACTGCGAGCCAAAGCCAGCTTTTGTTCATCGAAGTCAATGGCAAGTACCCGACAGCCTTGAGCCCGCAGGAGTTGAACCGTCATCAATCCGATCAGACCAACGCCGGTGACTACGAAGGTTTCCCCCAGTGTCGGTTGAGCGAGCCGGATACCCTGCAAGCCAATACTGGCCAACACCGTAAACGAGGCGGCTTCATCGCTCACCGAGTCCGGAATCAAGGCACACAGATTCTTGGGAACAACAACGATATCGGCATGAGGACCATTGGAAACAACACGGTCGCCGGGCTTGAAGCCGGTCACATCCTTCCCGACGGCACCCACGACACCTACATTGCAATATCCAAGGGGCAACGGTTGTGCAAGCTTGGAGCGAACGGCTTCGACGGTTGTCGCCAAGCCATCGGTCTGAACCTTTTGCAGAACCATACGAACCTTGTCAGGTTGCTGGCGAGCTTTTTCCAACCAGTTGGCCCGCCCAAACCCTACCAGCATGCGTTCCGTGCCGGCAGAAATCAGCGTATTGGTTGTATTGATCTTTAGCGCGCCACTGCGAACAGCGGGAGCCGGCGCGTTAACCAATGACGTCTCACCGCTAGCCATGTTCTGAACAACCTGCTTCATGCATTCACACCAATAAAGTTAAAAATTCACTCATCACTGAGAAACTTGTATAGAGCTGTCTATCCTACCATCGGATATGGTTGGGGCGTCGGCGCCCACTCAACCGTCGAGGGCGAAATTGCCGTCCAGGTACTGCTTGCACCAGAGTTCCATGCAAACGATGCCGAACAACGTATAGGCAGCGTCTACTCGACCAGAACGATCTGCATCGATCAGATGCGCCACTGCCTTAGGGTCGAAAATCCCCCTCTTAAGCAGGGATGCAGGAGAAAGCACCTCATCGACCAAAGGCTTCAAACGTCCTTGCAACCAGTTGCGAAGCGGCACACCGAAGCCGGTCTTGGGTCGGTAGATAACATCGTGAGGCAGATAGGGTTCCATGGCTTTCTTGAAAATCCATTTCCCCTCCCGACCTTTTTGTTTGATATCCGAAGGCAATGAACCTGCCAGGCGTACCAAATCAAGATCCAGCAGCGGTACACGCACTTCAACGCCCGTCGCCATACCCATTTTATCGGTGTAATTGAGATTGTGATCGGTGAGAAAATGCTTGCACTCCAGAGTGAGCATTTTATCCAGGGGCGTAGCATCCGAAGGTAGCCGCGAGAGTGTTTCTCGCATGGGGGCAAACAGATCATCTGCTGCCAACTCACGTCGCAAGTCCGGGGCTAACAAACTATAAGCCTGATCAGGCTCAAGCCAAAGGAAATAACTGATCAAGCGATCATTTGCCGGCAAGTCCGCGTATCGAAAAGCCTTCCCGAGACGGCGAGACAGCGGAGAGGATGCCGGAAGCAAACTTGAACTACGGGCCAATACCGAGCGCAGCGGGCGAGGCATCCCTCCCCACCAACGCTCTTGCGCCAGAGCGAAATGACGGCGATAGCCGGTAAAAATGTCATCCCCCCCTGCACCGGACAACAGAACCTTGATGCCGTTCTGGCTTGCCAGCTCGGAAATGAACAACGCATTCAGTGCAGCTGGATCCGGCGTAGGCTCATCAAGCAGATAAACCATTTCTGGTAGACGATCCATCATCTCGTCACCGACGCCTACAACATGTAGGTCGACGTCCAGATGCTTGGCAACGCGCTGTGCGTACGGAAGGTCATCCGCGAAGCCTTCGTTTGCAGTGGATCCATTGTCGACACGAATACTGAAGCACTGCAACCGCCCTTTATCGCGTATTTCCTGTGCGGCAAACGCAACTATGGCGCTGGAATCCAAGCCGCCTGACAAGAATGAACCCAACGGTACATCAGACACCAACTGACGCTGGACGGCAGTCCTGACTGCATCGGCGACATCGACAGCGACATCGGCAACCGTTTTTTTCAGAGGTTTCTCTGAAATAGGCAGTTCATAATAGAACCAGCTCTTCTCGATATGCCCATTACGGACACATAAGGCTTGGCCAGGTAAAACTTTTTTGATATCCCGCACAATCGTGCGATCGCCTGGCGACCAAAGAAAACCAAGGTGCGCCAGCACGGCTTGCGGGTCAATTTCAGTTTTACTGAAGCCTCCTCTGATCAAGCCTTTCATTTCACTTGAAAATGCAAAGCAACCATTATTGGAATGGATATAAAGCGGTTTGACACCGAGCTGATCCCGGGCCACCCAAAGTGTTTGAGTATCACGTTCCCAGAATACGACCGCGAAAATCCCGTTTAACCGATTCAAACACTCGATTCCGTAGCGACAGAAGAGCGCGAGCAATACTTCGGAATCTGACTGGCTGGAAAAATGATCTCCCGCAGCTTCGAGATGAGCTCTTAACTCACGAAAGTTATAGATTTCACCATTAAACACCATCACCACTCGCCCATCGGCAGAGACCATCGGTTGATGCCCGGCTGAAGTCGTATCAAGAATGGAAAGGCGCACCTGACCCAGCCATACACCAACGTCGGTATCAGACCAAACACCTTGATCATCTGGCCCGCGACGTCGAATAAACGAAAGCGCTGAAGAGAAATCAATAGACTCTCGCGTTCCGTTATGGATGTAGCCCAAAATTCCACACATATCAATTTCTCTAAATTGGGTTGTTAACAGGCTCGTCGCGCTTTGAGCTCAAGAACAAAAAAGGTATTAATATAGACGCTATGAGAAGAGCGACCGAAGCCAATTCGCCTCGAAAAAGGTGAAGCAGGGAAGCCACCGCCAATGCATATAGACCTAGCGCTCGATCACTTTGAGGGTTATAGATAACCGCGCCATAAAGCCGTCCTCCTATAAGCCCAAGGAAAAAACCGCCAAACAGTACACCTAAGGTACCAAAATTCATGTAAAGCTCACCAAAAATACCCGGTGGCATTGTCGTGCCCTGCAAAAGCCATTTATCTGGCCAAAAGGCTTCTGTAAATACACCCGCGGCAGTGAGCGGCTTATCGGGAAAAAGACCCGAAGGGATCAAAATCAACACGAGCATCAACAGAGTTGTTCCGTTTTGCCATTCAAGCCTTTCAGGCATCGCATCTACCAGCACAGTCATTGTTTGCAACTGCATTAGGTTGCCTGTGAACTGAGTCGCCAAAAAGTGAATGAAGGATAGAAAAACACCTTGCTCTTCGTTAATAAAAAAGAACTTGCCAGCCACAAGAAATTCTTGCTTAAAAAGATGATACGCCATTAAAGAGACAAACATCACTCCGCCAAGCACAGCCCCTTTTATGAGGTTGACACGTTTAACACGATAATGCCTAACGACAATCATCGCCAATACAATAATGAAAATTGTCGACTTCTGACCTTGAAGCGCGCAAATAAACAAACCACTAAAAAAATATAACCAAAAACAAAAGCGTTCGGACAGCGTTCTTTTTTTACTGCCCGTCAGGCGTATAAACCAGGCAAGCGAGACAGACAGAAACAGATTCTGAAGAAGAAACAGGCCGTTCAACCCTGCAAATGCTCTTATTCTATCGCTCGCGCCATAAAGCAGCCCCCATACCCCTCCGAGGATTATAAGAATGGCTGCAAAGGCCAGCAGTGCCATTAACGTAAATATTGTAGACCTTTGAGAGAAGATTCTGGAGCTCACTATGTAGCGAACCCTAACGGGAAAATTCAAGTGAGTCTTTCGCCCTAACCAACAGCCCATTAAAACAAAAACCAAAGCCAGAACATATAACAAAACAGCATAATCTATAGAACTACTTTTATCCGAATAGTTGAAATTCCAATACAGACTAAACCCATCGAACCCCATAATGAATGGATACAGCGGAACGATCACGCCGGCAAACCAGATCACCATAAAGAAAAAACCAAAACCAAAACAATCAAATACTCTCTTTCCAATAGGCGTTCGTAAACGCCCTTGCTCCGAATATTTATCTTCCAAGGCATTATCCTCTAGAGTCATAAATCAGCGAGACGGAGTCTCACCGCAACCAAAAGCAGCATAGAGGACAAAACAACACCCGTTGCATACCCCAAAACACCCGCCCACGCCCCAAAATGCATAATGCTCAAGTATAAAATCAAAGCAACGCTCAGCCCTTCGACTATATTGACTTTCAAACTCAAACTAAATACACGCAATGCAAGCAACATAGTACCACTCACAAGAGCAATAGCTTTCAACGGCAGCGTTAATGCCAGCACAAACATATAGATGGCTGCCTGTTTGTAAACACCTCCCACAAGCAAAAACCATACAAGGGAAATCACCATCAACAACAACGCAACCGACGAGGATATCTTCAACATACTTCTGAAGAACGCATGATGCCTTTCACGCAACATCTCTTTATCGTTGACTACTTCCACCAAATCTGGGATAGCCCTTTGCGCGATGATTGTCAGTGGAAGCAAACCAAGACTAAGACTCAACAAAGCTATACCAAAAAAACCGATCTCATCAATTTTCACATGATAAGCAGTCAACATAAGTACGGGCAAACTATCGACCATCAAACGCACAAATAGACTTGCATTGACAGTCACCCCGGACTTCGCGGTCATCATCAACTCACGCCTGTTTACCAAGCGAAAATCCAGCGCGCTAAAAATATACGACCGCAGCTTCCACCACACAGCAACAAGACAGAGCAACTCTCCAATATAACGAGCCGTCATCCAGCCTTCGATACCAAAAAACTTGGTCAACACAACATGCAGAACAATGCTGACACCCGTAACCAACATCAGTGCGAAGTAAATCTCACGTATCACCTTCGCACCCTGCGCAAACCCCGTAGTTACACGGAGCAAGTTAGTTAACAGCACTAAGCCACAGGTGGTAAACACGTAGGAGCTCATTACAGAGTTCCACACGAACTTATTTGCAACATATATACAGGCAATGACACCGATTGATGCTATAACTACTAGCAGAAAAACCTGTCGAAGCACTTCATTTTTATCAGTAGTGCCATTACTTGCCGCGGTATCACGAATGGCGATACTCTGCATACCCAAGCTACCTGCAAGGATAACAAGAGCAATAATTGTTTCCAGCGAGCGCACCATGCCAACAACTGATGGGTCAACCCAAGGCGTGATTAAAAACTGACTTATTATTACCCCACCTTGAATGCAGGCGGTGATAACAACAAGCTGTAATAGCCTCGAGTTTTCAAACATGCCGATCAGACGACTCAACACGCGGTACCACCATCGACTTTTATGTGTACTCTCACTGGAACTCTCCTTATTTCGCCAGCGACAAGGAATCCAGAACACTTTTCAGCGCCGAACGACGAGCTGCGATGGAATAGTTCGAGGAAATCCATTGGTGTCTGGCTTTGGCGTCTTCAGCACAAACCGGCGTTGCGACAACAGCCTCCATGGCGGATGCAATTTCCTCTGGGCTGTCTGGCTGGACCCAGTAAGCGAAGTCACCCGCAACTTCTGGCACCGCCCCCCGTGGAGAAGTTATAACTCGCGCCCCACACGCCAGTGCTTCACCGATTGCATGCCCGAAACCTTCGTAAAGCGTTGGCTGAACATAGGCCAGGCAATTTCGATAATGGTGCAGTTTCTCTTCATCAGAAATCATTCCGACAAACTCTACCTTCTCTTCTATGCCCAAGCGCTGTGTCAGGGCCTTTAGCTCCTGCAGATAATCACCATGCTTACCAGCAACAACCAGTCGAAGATGGCTGGCACTAGCCGAAACCCGCGCGAACGCCTCTATCGTCGGAATGAGCCCTTTGCGAATGGCATTGGTACGGCTCGTCCAAGTTACCGTGAAAAAATAATCCGACTCAACAGTTGGAGCCTCGCCAGGAGAATAGTAATCGGTGTCAATCGCTAGCGTTGCGTACACTGGATTTCTGACACGCAGGTTAGCGGTAACCTCTTCACACTCTGATCTTGAGATAAACAGGTTTCGATCAGCTAACAACAAAGAGGTACGCAGTACCGCCTTCTGCCACAAAGGCCGATCTAGGTAACAGAGACCCGGAATTTCCTTCCGGCAGGTAGAATAATCAAAAGCTCCAGTCACTATCACCGGCCGACGGCGTAGCTTCCCGGCGAGCAATGGAAGCGGCGAGTGCCCCCACCACCAACAAAAATAAAGATCCGCCTTCCAGTCTAATGTGCCTGGCGTCCCGGACAAAACAACTTCATGCCCAAGCTCCTTGAGAATTCGGATATCCACCCGATAAAACTCGACTTTGTCAAACATCTCGCGCCAATTAGCATGAGCAGACATATTAGCAAAAAAACATATGCGCACTAGAGCACCGACCTGTTACCAGCCACGATATTAAACAAATGCCTTCTGCTGATACATTGATAGCAATGTATCGTGCAAGCTAGGCACATCAATTTTACCTACCGTATCAAAGAGTTTGGCTGGACTGCCGTAAAGTTCTTTAACTTCATCCTCTCTGACAAAGGCAGGATCAACTACAACCGCTGGCCGATAACCTGCGATCTGCTCCATCTCATCAATCACGCTTAACAAGGAAATGCTACGACCCGAGCATATATTTATAAACTCGCTGCGCTGATTAGTCGTCAACAATCTTGTATATGCCTCAACCACGAAACCCACATCAGATAGATCACGAGAAACATCCAGGTTACCTAATCTGAGCTCTTTTTCCCCTCGAGCAAATGCGCCCACGATCTTGGAGAAAACGAACGACTCCGATTGGCCGGGGCCAGTGTAGTTGAAAGGCCGCACTACGAGTATCGGCATACGAGAAAACCACTTGCGAACAAGCGCCTCCATCGTTAATTTGCTCAACGCATAGTGATTAACAGGCTGCGGCTCACTGCTTTCAGAAACAGGCGACGAGATTGCATTTCCGTAAATATTTGCACTGCTCGCAATTATAATTTTTTCTACAACTATCTCCGCCTCCTTAATCGCATTAAGAAGGCTTTCCGTACCCAATACATTGACGCGATAGTATGATAAGGCATCGCTGTCAGTAACATGGGCCAACGCGGCTAAATGAATAATATGAGTAGGTTGAACCTGCTTTATCCAATCACTTAGTCGCTTCGTATCATTAAGATCCGCGTCTAGGTGATCAAACTCACAGGCGAGCCGCACTCCTCCCAGGCCAGCAACGCGCCAGCCGGCCTTGGTGAGATTTTCCGCCAAGTGCTTTCCAGTGAAACCCGAAAGCCCCGTAATCAGCACCGTCCGCTCTTTACTTTGAAGTGCCATTGCGAACCCTTCTTAGATCAGCGTCAACCATCAACTGGCACAGTTGCTCTAGTGTGGTTTCTGGTTTCCAACCCAATCGCTCTTTTGCAAATGACGCATCGCCAATCAACAATTCTACTTCTGCAGGTCGATAGAAGCGCGGGTTGACTTTTACCCTAGTGATACCGGTTCGACGGTCAACACCAAACTCGTTCTCAGCGCTTCCAGACCACTCGATATCAACACCCACAGCTTTAAAACTCATCGAAACAAAATCACGAACGGTTTCAGTGCGATTGGTAGCGAGTACAAAAGTTTCCGGCGTGTCGACTTGCAACATTCGATGCATGCCATCTACATACTCTTTAGCGAACCCCCAATCCCGCTTGGCATCCATATTTCCAAGTTCCAGGACTTGCTGCTTGCCAATTTCGATACTGGCAACAGCATCAGTAATCTTGCGAGTAACAAACTCTTTCCCCCGCAGAGGAGACTCGTGATTGAATAGAATGCCGCTGGTAGCAAAGATATCGTACGACTCACGATAGTTAATCGTTGTCCAATGCGCAAACAGCTTCGCAACACCGTAAGGACTACGCGGATAGAAGGGTGTACTCTCAGATTGAGGAACCGCCTGGACCAATCCAAACATCTCGGATGTCGAAGCTTGATAGAAGCGAATCTTGGGATTTACTATACGGATTGCTTCGAGCAAATTGAGCGCACCGACACCAGTAATCTGTGCCGTTGTGATTGGCTGATCGAACGAAACACCTACAAAACTTTGAGCCGCGAGATTATAAACCTCGTCCGGCGCGCAATTCTGAATTAAACGAATAGCCCCGGACAGATCAGTCAAATCAAATTCTACGAGGTGGAGATCGTCATGCTCAAGAACTCCCAGCTCCTCTAACCGCCAGAAACTTACAGAACTTGTCCGGCGATAAGCGCCGTAGACTTTATAACCCTTGGACAACAGTAGTTCGACAAGGTACGCCCCGTCTTGACCTGTAACACCCGTAACCAGCGCGTGCTTCTGCATCGATACAACTCCTAAAAATTTAAACCCTAAACACGTCCATAAGTATCGTCAAATCGAACGATATCATCTTCGCCCAAATACGTTCCTGACTGCACTTCTATGATCTCAAGAGGAATAGTGCCGGGATTGGAAAGGCGATGAACATGGCCAATAGGGATATAAGTACTCTGATTTTCATTCAACTGAAAAACACGATCTTCACAGGTCACCTCTGCGGTGCCAGACACAACAATCCAATGCTCCGCCCGATGGTAATGCTTCTGCAAACTTAGCGTTGCTTTCGGCTTCACCAATATACGCTTCACCTGAAAGCGCGAGCCGGAATCTATGCTGTCGTACCAGCCCCAGGGTCGATGAACGCGGCGATGGAGCTTTGACTCTGGCCTGACCTTGACATTCAACGCTTCGACAATGGCCTTCACGCCCTGACTGCGGTCTTTATCCGCGACTAACACAGCATCAGGCGTTTCGACGATAACGATATTTTCAAGCCCCACGGCCGTTACTAAACGGTGAGAGGCGTAAACCAATGTATTAGAACTGGAATCTAATATTACATCCCCATGGGTAGCGTTCTGTTTTTCGTCCTTCTCACTCGAACGCCAAACAGCATCCCATGCCCCCAGGTCGGACCAACCGGCGTCCATCGTCAGCATTTTCAACGTCAGGCCGGCTGACGGCGTTTTCGCACAATGCTCGATCACAGCATAGTCAATCGACTCTGGCGGTATCAGGGAAAACGCGTCCAGTTGTGGTCGTATAAACCCGTTATCCTGAGCCCGGCCCTTCCAGGCGGCTTCAGTGGCATCGAAGATGTCTCTTCTGAACGCGCTCAGTGCTTTCAACCAGATTGACGCACGCAGCACGAAAATACCGCTATTCCAGAAATAGCTTCCATCTTCCAAGTATTTTTCTGCAGTTGACCGCCCAGGCTTTTCAACAAACGAATCCACCCTCTTGACGGCAGAGGGGTCTGCAGAATGGATATAACCATAACCCGTTTCAGGGCGATCAGGCTTGATGCCCAAGATTACAATGCTGCCGTCTTTTGCAACGTCTACAGCTTTACTGACCGTATCAGTAAAGGCTTGAATATCAAGAATCATTTGGTCGGCCGGGACCACAACCAGGACGGGGTCAACCTCCATCCCAACTTCATCGCGTGCATAGAGCGCCGCCAACGTAAGCGCAGGGGCTGTATTGCGTCCTACCGGCTCAAGAATGACAACAGCTTTAGAAACATTCATTTCCCGGATCTGATCTAGGCAAAGGAAGCGGTGCTCATCATTCGCAACGATGCAAGGCTGCAGTACCTCGACACCTTGCCCACCTACCTTCAAAACTCGATCAACAGCCTGCTGAAACAAAGTTTCCCGACCTGAAATAGCCAAAAACTGCTTTGGGTAGAGAGTTCGACTAAGAGGCCAAAGTCGGGTTCCCGCCCCCCCTGACATAATAACGGGTAGTATCTTCATACCAGCCAAATTCCACGTGTATCAACAATCTGGCGGCCTTGAAGAGCCGATGCGGGAATAGATTTAAATGGTTTGTGATCTACTAGTAACAATAGAACATCAGCACGAGAAATCGCTTCTTCTGCTGTGCAGAGTTCAGCATTTTTGAGCGAGCCAGGTAAAGAAAGAATATTAGGCTCCACGACTAAAATTTTCCCCGCGTGACGACTTGAAATATTGCGAGTAATTTCCAGAGCCGGGCTTTCGCGCAGATCATCAATATCGGGCTTGAATGCGAGACCGAAGCAAGCAATGACGACGTCTTTCTCAGACTTCTCTGAATGAAGCGAAAGATGATCAGCCACCGCAGCGTCGACCTTGTTCATAACCCACTGAGGTTTCGAATCATTAACCTCCCGCGCAGTCTTGATCAACCTGGCCTGGCCTTCTGCCTGACTTACAATGAACCAAGGATCAACAGCGATACAGTGCCCACCGACACCAGGCCCCGGCTGCAAGATATTGACACGAGGATGTCGATTGGCAAGCTTTATAAGCTCCCATACATCAACATCAAACTTATCGCATATCATAGACAATTCATTGGCAAACGCGATATTAACGTCGCGAAAGCTATTCTCAGTCAACTTGCACATCTCTGCAGTTCGAGCGTTTGTTATGATACATTCGCCCTCCACGAACAACTTATACAATCGTGCTGCGGCATCAGAGCACTTGGGAGTCATCCCACCAATGACACGATCATTTTGTACCAACTCACGTAACACATGACCAGGAAGCACCCGCTCCGGACAGTGCGCGATACGAATATCGGATGCTTCGCCATGAGTTTGAGGAAACGTCAAGTCGGGACGAGCTTCCGCCAACCATAAAGCCATCTTTTCAGTTGCACCGACAGGCGAAGTGGACTCGAGAATGACCAAGTCCCCGCTTTTAAGAACAGGTGCAATAGACTTACTTGCGGACTCAATATAGGAAAGATCCGGAGCGTGATCATCCTTGAAAGGAGTAGGCACAGCTATTAAAAAAGCATCGGCCGGCTCAGGGCTAGTACTAGCGCGGAGATAACCTTCAGTCACGGCGGCATGTACAACTATATCTAAATCAGGTTCAACAATATGAATTTTTCCGTCATTAATAGTATCGACAGCCTTCTGATTAACATCAACACCAACAACTTTCACCTTACGCGCAGCAAAAACGGCGGCGGTTGGCAGACCAATATAACCCAAACCGATGACAGAAACTGTGGAAAAACCCATATTTAAACCTTAATATCAAAATTGGCAAGAGCCGTGATAATACGCGCGCAAGCGTTACCATCACCATAAGGATTATGAGCAAAACTCATTTCCTGATAGGCGTTTTTATTCAAGAGAAGTTCACGCAGATGATGAGTTATTTCCTCTCTATTGGTCCCAACCAACCTGACTGTGCCCGCTTCAACTGCCTCGGGTCGCTCAGTCGTATCGCGCATGACCAAGACAGGCTTACCCAAGGATGGCGCTTCCTCTTGCACGCCACCAGAATCCGTCAAAATCAAGTACGAACGATTCATAAGATAGACGAACGGAAGGTAGTCTAACGGCTCTATAAGGTGAACATTATCGATACCGGCCAATAAACGATTGACAGGCTCACGAACGTTTGGATTCAGATGAACAGGATATACGATTTCAACATCATCAAATTCATGCGCAATCGAAGCAAGCGAACTGCATATTCTTTCGAACCCATCACCAAAACTTTCACGGCGATGGCCAGTAACAAGAATAATGCGGCGCTGGTCGCGCAAAAATGAAAATTGCTCTGAAAATTTCTGTTTAAGCTGATCATCAGATTCCAGCTTCTGCACGACCTCAAGTAGTGCATCAATAACGGTATTGCCTGTCACGTACACGGAACTAGATGCTATCCCTTCACGGAGGAGATTCTGCTGCGATCTTTCGGTCGGAGCAAAATGGAGACATGCCAGGGCTCCCGTCAGCTTTCGGTTGGCTTCTTCTGGCCAAGGAGAATAAAGATTACCTGTCCGCAGACCGGCCTCAATATGACCCACAGGAATCTGCTTATAGTAAGCTGCCAAAGTAGTTGCAAATGTGGTTGCAGTATCACCATGCACCAGTACAATATCAGGCTTATAATTATGAAATACTTCCTTCATCCCTTGAAGAATGCAAGTCGTCACATCAGTAAGATCCTGACCACTCTTCATAATAGCGAGATCAAAATCAGGTTCGAGTTTAAACAACTCTAACACTTGATCCAGCATTTCACGGTGCTGCCCCGTGACGCAGATCTTAGCGTCAAAACGCTCATCTGCGCGCAACGCCAGAGCTAAGGGAGCCATTTTTATAGCTTCCGGTCGCGTACCGAAAACACTCAAAATCTTTAAAGTCATTACCGATGATTCCATATCATAATTTAGTCAGAGAATAAGCTCGAAACTGGCGATCTGAGCATGTTCCTGCCAAACCTACCGGTTATACTGTTCAGGCCATGGCCGCTTCTGCTCGGCAGCATAACATTAACAAGCGTACTGACGACATAACGTCTCTCTTCGAGCAAGCCCATTTCGCACGCCCTCGCAATTCCAGCCATCGGAAACTGGCCGCCGCCTTACCCTCAAAGCTCAAACAAACCCGCGCTCAACCAGTTATATCGATCGCCGCAAGGGCTTTCTGTGAGCAACCAAGCCTCTGACCTACACCATAACGACCTTGGTTACCCCCATGAGATCATTCGCCTATTGGCGATAGTGCCCTCCAGCCAGGCCCAAACCTACGTAGAGAACACACACATTACCCCGAGCCCCATCCAACGCCTCCCAGTCCGACGTGGTCAGCTAGCCAGCGTTCCCTAACACATAAAAAAGTGAGGCCAAACGCCTCACGAATAGCGGATCATTTCGCCAGCAAACTATTACCGCTCCGTGAACGCCGACCGGATAAATCCCCTTCTGTACGAGGGTCAGAACTAGCAATAGAGATAGAATCAACCTTTCCGTTATGCGCGATAATTTTGCCTCCCTGTATTGCCTGCCTGGCGAGCGCAATACATATCGCAAGCACCCCGCCCAGGAGCAAGCCAAGCAGAAGCACCAGCGGCCGATTCGGGCTCGCTGGCGCCAACGGCTCAAGTGCCTGCTGATCGACACTCACCAACTTCAGCTTGGTCATGTCAATATTTAGACTGCTTAGTCGAGACATCTCAGCTCGCAGCGGCTGAACCCCAGCAAGAAAAATTTCTTCATTTTTCCGAGCTTTCAGCACCTCAACTTCTCGATTGGATGCCAATAGCTGAATTTCTTTGGCAATCTGAGCGATACGCGGCTCAGTAAATTCATCCGACACCCGACTTCTTAACTGAGCGAGCTCTGCCTTTAGCGCATCCACCCCCATAAAATATAGAGGCGTTTGCTGGTTATTGATCTCTGTTCGCATTACGCTACCAGCTACAGCACTCCCCGACTCACCCAATGAAGAGGGTGTAGTAGGTTTTTGGATGCCTAAGGACTTGGCTATACCAATTGCCTCATTCAACTGAGCGATTCGATCATTACGAAGCGTTTTCAACTGGGCACGAAGCGCCCTTAACTCATCCTGAAGCTGCGCAAGCCTCAATGAGTCGGCCTCCTGCAACGAGGCTATTTTGGCAGTTTTTTCAATATCATAACCCGAGCGAGCGGCTTCAAGCTTACCCTTCAACTCGCTAAGACGGTTATTGACAATTACCTTCAAGTCGGCAGCAACTTTTTCACGCTCACTGGCGATGGCATAATCGACAAAACCATTAAGAATAGCGACCCCATCAACGCCTTTAGGATAGGTCATTTCAAGTTTTACATAAGCGCTCAGCAAATTCTTCTTTTCAGGCTCTGGAAGAATCAACCGAATAGAGTTTCGGTTGAAATCTTCAAAACTTTGCTCAAGCGTTTGACCCGGACGCACAAATTTTTCGAACAACTTGGGGTTGGCCCTAAAGAAAGCCAATCGAGCATCGTAAGAATCCAGCGCTGCGCCGACCCGGAGTAGAGCTTCGGAGGGTGGCAACTGATAAATCTCAGAGCGATTGAGCGCATCCAACTCATTGATGGCAGCCGGCCGCAGCACAGAACTGACCTTATATTCAGGAGTCGCGAGGAAAGCATAAGAAGCTGCTATTAGCACACAGCTTAAGGTCACCAGAGCCAGCAGCTTTTTTTGCTGCCAAACAGATTGAAACATCGCGACAAGGTCGATCCCGTCGGATATAGGTGCTGGGGGAATACGGAGGCTACTACTCACAACAAAAACCTGCCTTCAAAGAGAAACTGCGGGCTCGTTATGCAGACAAAATTGCGTTTTTTTTATTCTAATTGGGTGACCGCCAAAACCCAGCGTCTCTGCCAAATTTTGAGCGCACAAAATGCCTGTTATCGAGAACAGATTCCATTCTGCCATCTCTTCGACATATTACAAGTCTTGACATGTATGTAGGGCGATTCTGAATTTCCCAAGAGAACTGTCGCAACCAACGGGGATAGGTCCCTACGCAGCTCAAAGCGCTCGACATGATAAGGTTTCTGACAAACGGTCACCAACACCGCTGATCCCCATCACAACTGCCAACCAAGACTTAAACCTTAAGCAACCGCCTTACCCCGACGCCTACGCACAACCATCCCCAACACCGGCCCAATCAACATCCCCAAAATCAAAGCCCCCACCACAAACACCGCCACCGGCATCTGCGCAGTACTCCATCCCAGGAACGACAGTGCCACACCCTGCTGGTTCTCCAGCACAAACGCCAGAACCACCAAAGCCGCAAGCACCGCAATCAAAACCGCAACAACGCGCTTAACCCCACGCATACCCTTCTCCTTACTCAAAAACACTCAGACGCCTTCTTCCTCTTCTTCGTTCACCCGATCGCGCAATTCCTTGCCCGGCTTGAAGTGCGGAACGAATTTGCCGTCGAGACTAACGGACTGGCCGGTTTTTGGGTTGCGACCTACGCGCGGTGCGCGGTAGTGCAGTGAGAAGCTGCCGAAGCCGCGGATCTCGATGCGATCTCCGGTGGCCAGGCATTGGGACATTTGCTCAAGCATGGTCTTGATAGCCAGCTCCACATCCTTGGATGAGAGCAGCCCTTGATGGGTGACAATTCGTTCGATCAACTCCGACTTCGTCATATTTTTCCCTTCTTTTTCAAGCAGCTAGGAAAAGCGCTCCGAAGGTTTTAGCATGAGTTGATGAATTTGAACAGCCCATGTGTCAACTTATCTGAGGCTGAATAAACACGCTCAGCGAGCAGCCAACGCCTTACTTACAGATCACCAACATGGTCCGCGTTACCGCGCCAGCAGGGTTCCAGCCGAACAGGTAGTCGCCCTCTTCGTCCTCTGCATCGCTGGAGCGGGTAATGACCTTGTAGCCCTGCATCTTGCACTCACGGGCGGCGCGCTTCTCGCACTTTTCCCACTTGTTGCCCAGGCCAGAGCAGTCGACCTCTATACCGCTGACGCCACGCTTGGCGTGGGTCTTGGCGCTGGTGGAGGAGCAGCCTGCAAGCATCAGCAGGGCGAGTATTACGATAATTCTGTTCATTCAAACCCTTATTGAGTCAGCAACGCGAAATAGCCGTTTTTAAGACTATAGTCAGTTCTGACATTGGGCTGAATGCCTTGGTTCGATGCAGTTGCTTCATCAAATTTCAGGCACAAAAAAGGGCAACCGAAGTCGCCCTTTTTCTACAGCTTTACAGAACTTAGTTCTGCTTAGCCATTGCCTGGCGCAGCAGTGCCGCCATGGTGGTGTCAGCAGCAGCTTCCGGAGCAGCTTCTTTCAAGCTCTGGATAGCTTCTTTCTCTTCCACTTCGTCTTTCGACTTGATGGAGAGCTGAATCACGCGGCTCTTGCGGTCAACGCTGATGATCTTGGCTTCTACTTCCTGGCCTTCTTTCAGAACGTTGCGCGCGTCTTCAACGCGGTCACGGCTGATTTCGGAGGCTTTCAGAGTCGCTTCGATATCGTCGGCCAGAACGATGATGGCGCCTTTGGCGTCAACTTCTTTCACAGTGCCTTTAACGATGGCGCCTTTGTCGTTCTCTTGAACGTACTCGGAGAACGGATCGCTTTCCAGTTGCTTGATGCCCAGGGAGATGCGCTCGCGCTCTGGGTCAACCGACAGGATAACGGTGTCCAGCTCGTCGCCCTTCTTGAAACGACGAACAGCTTCTTCGCCAACTTCGTTCCAGGAGATGTCGGACAGGTGAACCAGGCCGTCGATGCCGCCGTCCAGACCAATGAAGATACCGAAATCGGTGATCGACTTGATGGTGCCGGAGATTTTATCGCCCTTGTTGAACTGGCCAGAGAAATCTTCCCATGGGTTAGATTTGCACTGCTTGATGCCCAGGGAGATACGACGACGCTCTTCGTCGATGTCCAGAACCATAACTTCCACTTCGTCGCCGACTTGTACGACTTTCGAAGGGTGGATGTTCTTGTTGGTCCAGTCCATTTCGGAAACGTGTACCAGGCCTTCCACGCCTTCTTCCAGCTCTGCGAAGCAGCCGTAGTCGGTCAGGTTGGTAACACGCGCAGTTACGCGAGTGCTTTCTGGGTAACGAGCCTTGATAGCAACCCATGGATCTTCGCCCAGCTGCTTCAAGCCCAGGGAAACGCGGTTACGCTCACGATCGTACTTCAGAACCTTGACATCGATCTCGTCGCCAACGTTGACGATTTCGGAAGGATGCTTGATACGCTTCCAAGCCATGTCGGTAATGTGCAGCAGGCCATCGACGCCACCCAGATCGACGAATGCGCCGTAATCGGTGAGGTTCTTGACGATACCTTTGACTTGTTGGCCTTCCTGCAGGGATTCCAGCAGAGCTTCACGCTCGGCGGAGTTCTCTGCTTCCAGCACGCTGCGACGGGAAACGACAACGTTGTTGCGCTTCTGGTCGAGCTTGATGACTTTGAATTCCAGTTCTTTGCCTTCCAGGTGCGTGGTGTCGCGCACTGGACGAACGTCGACCAAAGAACCTGGCAGGAACGCACGGATGCCGTTAACGTCGACAGTGAAGCCGCCTTTAACCTTACCGTTGATAACGCCCTTGACCACTTCTTCAGCTGCGAAGGCTGCTTCGAGAACAATCCAGCATTCAGCGCGCTTGGCTTTTTCACGGGACAGCTTGGTTTCACCGAAACCGTCTTCAACCGAGTCCAGAGCAACGTGAACTTCGTCACCGACATTGATAGTCAGGTCACCAGCATCGTTGTAGAACTGTTCCAGCGGGATCAGAGCTTCAGACTTCAGACCAGCGTGAACGGTTACCCAGCGAGCTTGGTAATCGATATCAACGATAACACCGGTGATGATGGAGCCTGCCTGAAGGTTCAGGGTTTTTAGGCTTTCTTCAAAGAGTTCCGCAAAGCTTTCGCTCATTTTAATTCCTGTTGATAAGGGCGAAGAATACGCCCATCTCCACACCCCAGACGGTGTGGGTCAGTTTCAGTTAAAAGAAGCCACCGCAGGACTATGACTGGTCCCCTGCGGCCTTCTTGATCACCCGGCGATATCGCGAATGGCGATTTCACTCATGATGCGTTCCAGCACCTGCTCGATGGACAACTCCGTGGAATCCAGCTGTATGGCGTCAGCCGCCGGCTTGAGCGGGGCTACCGCACGCTGGGTATCACGCTCATCGCGTGCACGGATCTCATCTAGCAGACTCGACAGACTAACACCATCGACTTTGCCCTTCAACTGCAAGTAACGGCGGCGTGCCCGCTCCTCGGCGCTGGCGGTCAGGAAAATCTTCAGCGGCGCCTCGGGAAACACCACCGTGCCCATGTCGCGGCCATCGGCCACCAGGCCCGGCACCTCCTGGAATGCGCGCTGGCGCTGCAGCAGCGCCTCGCGCACGGCGGGCAGCGCGGCCACTTGGGAGGCACCCGCGCCGATACTCTCGGTGCGAATCACATCGCTGACTTCATCACCTTCCAGAATAATGCGCTGCAACTGACCCTCGGTCGCCGCAATGAACTGCACATCCAGATGAGCGGCAAGTTTGGTCAGCAATTCTTCGTTGGTCAGGTCCACACCATGGTTGTGCGCAGCAAACGCCAGCAGGCGGTACAGCGCGCCAGAATCTAGCAGGCACCAACCCAGGCGCTTGGCCAGAATGCCAGCGATTGTGCCTTTGCCCGAGCCGCTAGGCCCGTCGATGGTAATCACCGGTGCTTTGATATTCACAATTGAGCCTCTTGGGCAACACGGATGCCGACTTGGGCACACAGTGTCAGAAAGTTCGGAAAAGACGTAGCAACATTGGCGCAGTCAAGGATACGAATAGGCGCCTTCGCCCGCAGGGAAGCTACACTGAACGCCATGGCAATCCGATGATCACCATGGGCGTGCACTTCACCGCCGCCCATCGGGCCACCGTCAATGATAATCCCATCAGGCGTGGGTTCACACTTCACGCCCAGGGCCAACAGACCGTCGGCCATCACCTGGATGCGATCGGACTCCTTGAGGCGCAGCTCTTCGGCACCGCGCAAAACGGTGCGGCCTTGAGCACAGGCTGCGGCAACAAACAGCACGGGAAACTCATCAATCGCCAACGGCACCAGGGCCGCTGGAATCTCGATACCTTTGAGCGCGGCAGCACGCACACGCAAATCCGCAACCGGCTCGCCGCCCACCTCGCGCTGGTTTTCAAGGGTGATATCAGCCCCCATCAGCCGCAGGATATCGATCACCCCGGTGCGGGTCGGGTTGATACCGACATGCTCCAGCAACAGTTCGGAGCCCTCGGCAATCGAGGCCGCCACCAGAAAAAACGCCGAAGACGAAATATCCCCCGGCACTTCAATACGCGTAGCGGTCAACCCATACCCCGACGCCAGCGACGCCGTCGCGCCCTGCACCGCCACCGGGTAACCAAAGCCGCGCAGCATGCGCTCGGTATGGTCGCGGGTCGGTGCGGGCTCGGTCACCGAGGTTTTACCCTCCGCGTACAACCCCGCCAACAACAGGCAGGATTTCACCTGGGCACTGGCCATGGGCAGTACATAGTTCAAGCCTTTGAGCGACTGCCCACCACGAATGCTCAGTGGCGGACGCCCGTCCGGCCCCGTCTCGATGATTGCGCCCATTTCCCGCAGCGGCTTGGCCACGCGGCTCATCGGGCGCTTGGACAGCGAGGCATCGCCGGTCAGCACGCTGTCGAAGCGCTGCGCCGCCAATACACCGGCCAACAGGCGCATCGACGTGCCGGAATTGCCCACGTAGATCGGCCCCGGCGCAGCCTTCAGGCCCTGCAGGCCGACACCGTGAATGGTCACGCGCCCATGGTGCGGCCCCTCGATCACCACGCCCATGTCGCGAAAGGCCTGCAAGGTCGCCAGGGCGTCCTCACCCTCAAGGAAGCCTTCCACCTCGGTCACACCCTCGGCCAACGACCCCAGCATGATCGAGCGATGAGAGATCGACTTGTCACCCGGCACGCGGATGCGCCCGCTCAAGCGGCCACCCGGGCTGGCGATGAAGGTCAAGTCATCGGTGCTCATTGCGGTTTCCATGTAGGCCCGGCGCGCGAGGATCTTGCTGAAATGTTCACGCGCCACCCGCGCACGGGTGAACACGCCCAGCAGTTGATGGCCGTCTCCCGCATCCACCGCGTCGCGCAAGGCGTCGAGGTCACTGCGGAAGGTGTCCAGAGTGCGCAACACCGCTTCGCGATTGGCGAGGAAGATGTCGTGCCACATCACCGGGTCGCTGCCGGCAATCCGCGTGAAATCGCGGAAGCCGCCGGCGGCGTAGCGGAAAATCTCGAGGTTCTCGTTGCGCTTGGCCAAAGAATCCACCAAGCCAAATGCCAGCAGATGCGGCAAGTGACTGGTCGCTGCCAACACTTCGTCGTGACGCTCGACCTGCATATGCTCTACATCCGCGCCCAGCTCGCGCCAGAGACGATCCACCACTGCCAACGCCGTGGGATCGGTTTGCGCAAGCGGCGTCAGGATCACCTTATGCCGACGGAACAACTGCGCATTGGATGCCTCCACCCCGCTCTGCTCGGAACCCGCGATGGGATGGCCCGGCACAAAGCGCGGCGGCATGCCACCAAACGCCAATCGTGCCGCGCGCACCACGTTGCCTTTGGCGCTGCCCACATCGGTAAGGATCGCTTGCCCGAGGTCCATGCCTGCCAGTACCGCCAGCAATTTCTCCATGGCCAGGATCGGCACGGCGAGCTGGATCACATCCGCGCCCTGGCACGCAACGGCCAGATCCGCCTCACAGCGGTCCACCACGCCCAACTCCACCGCCAACGTGCGCGACTGCGGGTCGAGGTCCACGCCTACCACTTCGCCACACAGCCCACTTTCACGCAGGCCCTTTGCGAACGAGCCACCGATCAACCCCAGGCCGACCACCACCAGGCGACCGATCATAGGCACAGCAGGTTGCAATGCAGTGACATCAACCACGGGCCAGAACCTTGGCCAGCGCCTCAAGGAAGCGGCTGTTCTCAGCAGGCAAACCGATGGTGATACGCAGGTGGTTCGGCATGCCGTAGTTGGCCACCGGGCGCACGATCACGCCCTCGCGCAGCAAGCCCTGGAACACCGGCGCAGCCACCTGGCCGAGGTCGACGCAGATGAAGTTGCCCTTGGACGGAATCCAGCCCAGGCCCAGCTCACGAAAACCTTCCTGCAATTGCAGCATGCCGCTTTCGTTGAGACGACGGCCTTCTTCCAGATATTCGATATCCTGCACCGCCGCACAGGCGGCCGCCAGGGCCAGGCTGTTGACGTTGAACGGTTGGCGCACGCGATTCAGCACATCGGCGACCACGGGGGTGGACAAGCCATAGCCGACCCGCAACGACGCCAGACCATAAGCCTTGGAGAACGTACGCGACACCAGCAGGTTCGGGTAGGCCGCGAGGAAATCCAGGCCGTCGGGCAGGTCGCTGCCTTCGGCGTACTCGATGTAGGCTTCGTCCAGCACGACCAGCACATGCGCCGGCACGTCCTGCAGGAATTCGTTCAGTGCCTGCTCGTCAAACCAGGTGCCGGTCGGGTTGTTCGGGTTGGCGATAAACACCACGCGAGTCTGGGGATCGATGGCCGCCAGCATCGCCGGCAGGTCATGGCCCCAGTCCTTGGCAGGAATCACGCGAGCATCCGCCCCCACCGCCTGGGTCACAATCGGGTAGACCGCAAACGCGTGTTCGCTGAACACCGCATTCAAACCTGGCGCCAGGTAGGCACGGCCGACCAGTTCAAGGATGTCGTTGGAGCCGTTGCCCAAGGTCACTTGATTCAACTCGACCCGGCACTTGTCCGCCAATAGCGACTTGAGGGCAAAACCGTTGCCATCGGGATAACGGGTCAGCTCGGCCAGCTCTTCACGAATCGCCGCCAACACTTTGGGGCTCGGGCCCAGCGGGTTTTCGTTACTCGCCAGTTTGACGATCTTGGACGGGTCCAGATTCAACTCACGGGCCAGTTCGTCCACAGGCTTGCCTGGAACGTAAGGCGAGAGTTGTTGCACGCCCGGCTGCGCCAGGGCGAGGAAGTTGCCACTCATGTCAAAGCCTCACAAAACCGCTTTCGGGTAAGAGCCCAGCACCTTGAGTGCCACGGCTTCCTGACTGATTTTCTCCAGCACGCCCTTGACCAGAGGGTCGCGGTGATGGCCCATGAAGTCGATAAAGAATACGTAGGTCCACTTACCGCTGCGCGAAGGACGAGTCTCGATGCGCGTCAGGTCAATCCCGTTGTCGTGGAATGGCACCAGCAGCTCATGCAGCGCGCCGGGCTTGTTGCTCATGGAGACGATGATCGAGGTCTTGTCGTCGCCGGTCGGCGGCACTTCCTGGCTGCCGATCATCAAAAAGCGCGTGGAGTTATCCGGGCGATCTTCGATCTTTTCGGCCAGGCGCGTCAGGCCGTACAGGCCGGCAGCCATATCGCCGGCAATCGCCGCCGAGTTCCACTCACCCTTGACCCGCTTGGCCGCCTCGGCGTTGCTGGACACCGCCACGCGCTCTACATTCGGGTAATGGGCGTCCAACCACTTGCGGCACTGGGCCAGGGACTGGGCGTGGGAATAGATACGGCTGATGCTGTCGGTCTTGGTGTTTTCACCCACCAGCAGGTGGTGATGGATACGCAACTCCACCTCACCACAGATCACCATGTCGTGTTCGAGGAAGCTGTCCAGCGTGTGGTTGACCGCGCCTTCGGTGGAGTTTTCCACTGGCACCACGCCAAAATTCACCGCACCGGCGGCGACTTCACGGAAGACTTCGTCGATGGCCGCCATCGGCTTGCTGATTACCGCATGGCCGAAGTGCTTCATGGCTGCCGCCTGGGTGAAGGTGCCTTCAGGGCCGAGGTAAGCCACTTTCAGCGGCTGCTCCAGCGCCAGGCACGAGGACATGATTTCACGGAACAACCGCGCCATCTCTTCGTTGCCCAACGGGCCCTTGTTGCGTTCCATCACACGCTTGAGCACCTGGGCTTCACGCTCGGGGCGGTAGAACACCGGCACTTCGCCTTCCGCCAGGGACGCCATTTTCACCCGGGCCACTTCCTGGGCGCAGCGCGCGCGCTCACTGATCAGTTCCAGGACCTTCTCATCCAGGCTGTCAATACGTACGCGCAGGGCCTTGAGTTCTTGCTCAGACATTAGCCGTGTTCCTTCTCGAACTCTGCCATGTAGGCAACCAGCGCATTGATGGCGTGGATGTCAACGGCGTTATAAATGGAGGCGCGCATGCCACCCACCGAGCGGTGGCCCTTGAGGTTCAGCAGGCCGCGCGCGTCGGCGCCGGCCAGGAACGGCTTGTCCAGGCGGTCGTCGGCCAGGCGGAACGGCACGTTCATCCACGAGCGGTCGCTGAGGTTGATCGGGTTGCTGTACAGGCCGCTGGCGTCGATAAAGTCGTACAGGACGCGCTTCTTCTCTTCGTTGAGCTTGCCCATGGCCGCCACGCCGCCCTGCTCCTTGAGCCATTCGAACACTAGGCCCGACAGGTACCAGGCAAACGCCGGCGGGGTGTTGTACATCGAGCCGTTATCGGCCGCGACCTTGTAGTTGAGCATGGTCGGGCACAGCGAACGGGCACGGCCCAGCAGGTCTTCGCGGATGATATTGACCAGGATGCCGCTCGGGCCGATGTTCTTCTGCGCGCCGGCGTAGATCATGCCGTATTTGGACACGTCGATCGGGCGCGAGAGGATGTCCGAAGACATGTCGCACACCAGCGGAACGTCACCTACTTGCGGCACCCAATCAAATTCCAGGCCGCCGATGGTTTCGTTCGCGACGTAGTGAACGTAGGCCGCGTCCTTGGTCAGCTTCCACTCGTTCTGACCGGGAATGGCGAAGTAGTCGTAGGGCTTGGCGGTGCCCGCCACGTTGACATGGCCGTAGCGCGAGGCCTCCTCAATGGCCTTCTGCCCCCAGATACCGGTGTCGATATAGTCGGCAGTGCCGCCTTCGGGCAGCAGGTTCAGCGGTAACTGGGCGAACTGCTGGCTCGCACCACCCTGCAAGAACAGCACTTTGTAATTGGATGGGATGTCCAGCAGGTCGCGCAGGTCCTGCTCGGCCTTGTTGGCGATAGACACGAACTCATCGCTGCGATGGCTCATTTCCATCACGGAGAGGCCTTTTCCATGCCAGTCGAGGAGTTCACCCTGCGCACGCTGCAGGACTGCTTCAGGAAGCGCCGCGGGACCGGCACAGAAGTTATAGGCTCTCTTGCTCACATCCAATCTCACTCTGATCTGGTGGGGCTGCAATCATGTCAGCAACGCCCTCGTTCTGGAGCGGACATCTGTGGGAGCTGGCTTGCCTGCGATAGCAGCGCCGCGGTATCACTGAATGACCGAGGCGCCTGTATCGCAGGCAAGCCAGCTCCCACATGGACCGCGTCCAGGCAAAGGGCGCTGTATTTCATACGGGACAAACAACAAGGGGGCGAATCTTCATCCGCCCCCTGTGTGTCCGCTTATTCCTGCGGTTCTTCTTCGTCTGCGGCAGCGTCAAGGGTTGGCTCGTCAACGTTGTCATCGCCAGCTGCGATCACCTCGCCTTCAAATTCCTCACCTTCGAGCTCTTCACCTTCGACTTCCGAAGGCTCCTGCACACGCTCCAGGCCGACCAGTTTTTCGTCCTTGGCCAGCTTGATCAGGGTCACGCCCTGGGTGTTACGGCCCAGGCTCGACACTTCCGCCACACGGGTACGCACCAGGGTGCCCTGGTCGGAAATCAGCATGATCTCCTCGCCGTCGAGCACCTGCACCGCGCCGACAAGACGGCCGTTGCGGTCGTTGCTGACCATGGCGATCACGCCCTGGCCGCCACGCTTGTACTCCGGGAACTCGCTGATGGCGGTGCGCTTGCCATAACCACGCTCGGAAGCGGTGAGGATCTGGCTGCCTTCTTCCGGGATCAGCATGGAAATCAGCTTCTGCCCTTCCGGCAGGCGCATGCCGCGTACACCGCGGGCGGTACGGCCCATGGCTCGTACGTCGGATTCCTTGAAGCGTGTGACCTTGCCGCCGTCGGAGAACAGCATGACTTCGCGCTCGCCATCGGTGATGGCTGCGGAAATCAGCACGTCGCCTTCGTCCAGTTCCAAGGCGATCAGGCCCACGCTGCGTTGACGGCTGAAGGATTCCAGCGGGGTCTTCTTCACGGTGCCTTTGGCGGTGGCCATGAAGATGAAGTGACCTTCGGTGTATTCCTCGACCGGCAGCATGGTGGTGATGTATTCATCACTGTCCAGCGGCAGCAGGTTGACCAACGGACGACCACGGGCAGCGCGGGAGGCCTCCGGGATTTCGTAGGTCTTGAGCCAGTACACCTTGCCTTTGCTGGAGAACAGCAGCAGCGTGGTGTGGCTGTTGGCGACCAGCAGGTGAGCGATGTAGTCCTCATCCTTCACGCCGGTAGCCGATTTACCTTTACCGCCACGACGCTGGGCCTGGTAGGCCGCCAGCGGCTGGGTCTTGGCATAGCCGCCGTGGGAGATGGTCACCACGCGCTCTTCTTCCGGGATCATGTCACCCAGGGTCAGGTCCAGGCGCGCATCGAGGATTTCGGTGCGGCGCACGTCGCCGTATTCGGCGCGGATCACTTCCAGTTCTTCGCGGATCACTTCCATCAGGCGCACAGCGCTGCTGAGGATGCGGATCAACTCGCCGATCTGGTTGAGGATCTCCTGGTACTCGGCCAGCAGCTTCTCGTGCTCAAGGCCAGTCAGGCGGTGCAGGCGCAGTTCCAGGATGGCCTGGGCCTGTTCTGGCGACAGGAAGTACTTGCCTTCACGCAGACCGTATTGCGGGTCCAGGGTCTCGGGGCGGCACGAGTCGGCGCCAGCGCGCTCAACCATCGCGACCACGGCACTGGATTCCCAAGGTGTGCTGATCAGCGCTTCCTTGGCTTCCGACGGGGTTGGCGAGGCCTTGATGAGGGCGATCACCGGGTCGATGTTCGACAACGCAACCGCCTGGCCTTCCAGGATATGGCCGCGCTCGCGGGCCTTGCGCAGTTCGAACACGGTACGGCGGGTGACCACTTCGCGACGGTGACGCACGAAGGCTTCCAGCAGGTCCTTGAGGTTCAGGATGCGCGGGCGGCCGTCGATCAGGGCAACCACGTTGATACCAAACACGCTTTGCAGCTGGGTCTGGGCATAGAGGTTGTTGAGGATCACCTCAGGCACTTCGCCGCGACGCAGTTCGATGACCACGCGCATACCGTCCTTGTCGGACTCGTCGCGCAGCTCGGTGATGCCTTCCAGCTTCTTCTCTTTAACCAGCTCGGCGATCTTCTCGATCAGGCGTGCCTTGTTCAACTGGTAAGGGAGTTCGGTGATGACGATCTGCTGGCGACCACCGACCTTGTCGATGTCTTCGATCATCGAGCGGGCACGCATGTAAATGCGCCCGCGGCCGGTGCGGTAGGCTTCGATGATGCCGGCGCGACCGTTGATGATCGCGGCGGTCGGGAAGTCCGGGCCGGGGATGTACTGCATCAGCTCATCGACGGTCAGCTCAGGGTTGTCGATAAGGGCCAGGCAACCGTCGATGACTTCACCGAGGTTGTGCGGCGGGATGTTGGTGGCCATGCCCACGGCGATACCGCTGGAACCGTTGACCAGCAGGTTGGGAATTCTGGTAGGCATGACAGCCGGGATCATTTCGGTGCCGTCGTAGTTCGGCACCCAGTCCACGGTTTCTTTATGCAGGTCGGCCAGCAGCTCGTGCGCCAGCTTGGTCATGCGCACTTCGGTGTATCGCATGGCCGCGGCGTTGTCGCCGTCCACCGAACCGAAGTTACCCTGGCCGTCTACCAGCAGGTAGCGCAGGGAAAACGGCTGCGCCATCCGAACGATGGTGTCGTACACCGCAGTGTCGCCGTGAGGGTGATACTTACCGATCACGTCACCGACAACACGGGCAGATTTCTTGTACGGCTTGTTCCAGTCGTTACCCAGCTCGCTCATCGCGAACAGCACACGCCGGTGCACGGGCTTCAAGCCATCGCGCGCATCAGGCAGTGCCCGACCGACAATTACGCTCATCGCGTAGTCGAGGTAGGACTGTTTCAGCTCGTCTTCGATATTGACCGGGAGGATTTCTTTGGCCAGTTCGCCCATGAGAAGCCTGATTCCTTTTTCGGGTGAAACCTCGTCACATCCATTCGGGACGAACGAAGCTCGCCGCTGCCGGCACGGTGCCTGACAACGACTTACGACAAATCAACGAGTTATGACACGGATCTGCACGTTATAGGCCACCCCTCGGGGCAGCCCTGGAAACCGCCGGATGTTATCACAATCGCCGCCACGCACCTATCCCCCTGATGCGCATGGAGGCTAGTAATTTGACGGATGACAGGCTTGAAGGGGACGAGAGGGGCTCAGAGGCGCGATGGTGCTTTTTTGCGAGGGTGGAATGCAGACGTTTTATTGACTTCAAGGGCCAATCGCAGGCAAGCCAGCTTCCACCTTTGATGTGTGAACACGGTTGAAGGTGGGAGCTGGCTTGCCTGCGATTGCGCCCCCACAGCCACCGACACCCTCAATGCAGGCGCTTACGGCACATCAACTTGGCCAGTTTGGCAGTGTCTGGCCGCTCGACAATGCCTTTTTCGGTGACGATCACGTCAATCAGGTCCGCAGGCGTCACATCAAACACAGGGTTAAACGCCGCGATATCCAACCGCTGCCCATCAACCTCAAGCAACTCACCAATATCCCGCTGCTCCAGCGCAACATCCTCCCCCGTAGCCATCATCAAATCGAGGGTCGAACTCGACGCCACCACCATAAAACGCACGCCATGGTGCATGGCACACACGGCCAACTGATAAGTGCCGATCTTACTGATCACATCGCCATTGGCCGCAATACAGTCAGCTCCCACCACCACCCAGGTCACGCCTTTGGTCTTGAGGATATGCGCCCCGGCGGAGTCGGCATTCACCGCCACCGGGATCCCCTGGCCCGCCAACTCCCACGCTGTAAGACGGGAGCCTTGCAGCCAGGGGCGGGTTTCATTGACATAGACCTGCTCGACCAGCCCCTCCAGATACGCGGCATGAATCACCCCGAGGGCTGTGCCAACGCCGCCGGAGGCCAACGCGCCGGCGTTGCCATGGGTGAGGATCGCCTGGGCATTGCCCTGGTGCTTGCGAATCCGCTCCATGCCCAACTGGGCCATGACCACGTTGGCCTCCCGGTCGCTCTCATGGATCGCGACGGCTTCGGCTTCCAGCGCCACCAGCGGGTCGGCGTGCTGCTTGAGGCGGTCGAGGCGGTCGCGCATGCGCTGCAAGGCCCAGAACAGGTTCGATGCGGTCTGTCGGGTATGGGCCAGCAAGGCGTAGTCTTCTTCCCATGCAGCCTGCCAGTCACCACCCTCGGCGATACGCTCGCGGGCGGCCAGGACCAAGCCATAGGCGGCGCAGATGCCGATGGCCGGCGCGCCCCGCACCACCATGGTGCGAATGGCGTCGGCCACCGACTCAACGGTACCACAGGCCACCCAGTGCTTGCGGGACGGCAAAACGCGCTGATCGAGCAGGTGCAGCGCGCCATCACGCCATTCGATGGCCTTCACTTTGTCTGCAGCCAACAGTCGGTCGCGCATCCCTTACCCCGCACTCATCAACAAAAGCCGCGGATTATAGCGATCCGCCAGCCAGGACGCTCGGGTATACTTCGCCCTTCTTTTATAGCTGCCTGGGAAGAAGCCTGCGATGACCTCCACTGCCGCCCCGCTCGACTTGTTGCTGCTGCCGACCTGGCTGGTACCCGTCGAGCCCGCTGGCGTGGTGCTCAAGGAGCATGGCCTGGGTATCCGCGATGGCTGCATTGCCTTTATCGGGCCACGGGACGCGGCGTTGAAGCTGGCGGCGCGAGAAGTGCGTGAACTGCCCGGCATGCTGCTCAGCCCCGGCCTGGTCAATGCCCACGGCCATGCAGCCATGACCCTGTTCCGCGGCCTGGCCGACGATTTGCCACTGATGACCTGGCTGGAAAAACACATCTGGCCCGCCGAAGCCAAGTGGGTCGATGAAGCGTTCGTGCGCGACGGCACCAACCTGGCCATTGCCGAGCAGATCAAGGGCGGCATCAGCTGCTTCTCGGACATGTATTTCTACCCAAAGGTCGCCAGTGAGTGCGTGCACAACAGCGGTATGCGTGCGCAGATCGCACTGCCGATCCTCGACTTCCCGATCCCCGGCGCCAGTAGTGCCGACGAGGCGATTCGCCAGGGTATCGAGCTGTTCGGCGACCTCAAGCACCACCCGCGCATCAAAATCACTTTCGGCCCACACGCCCCGTACACCGTGTGCGATGCCAACCTGGAAAAAATCCGGGTGATCGCCGAAGAGCTGGACGCCGTGATCCATATGCACGTTCACGAAACCGCCTTTGAAGTGCAGCAAGCCATCGAGCAGACCGGCGAGCGGCCATTGGCGCGCCTGGCTCGCCTTGGCTTGCTGGGCCCGCGCTTTCAGGCCGTGCACATGACCCAAATCAGCGAAGACGACCTGGCTTTACTGGTAGAAAGCAACACCAGCGTCATTCACTGCCCGGAATCGAACCTGAAACTGGCCAGCGGCTTTTGCCCGGTGGAGCGCTTGTGGCAGGCTGGCGTCAACGTGGCCATCGGCACCGACGGCGCTGCCAGCAACAATGACCTGGATTTGCTCGGCGAAACCCGCACGGCGGCGATGCTGGCCAAGGCCGTGGCCGGTTCGGCCACTGCGCTGGATGCCCACCGCGCCTTGCGCATGGCCACACTCAACGGCGCCAGGGCGATGGGCCTGGACAGCCAGATTGGCTCCCTGGAAGTCGGCAAGGCGGCAGACATCGTCGCTTTTGATCTTTCCGGGCTGGCGCAACAACCGATCTACGATCCGGTCTCACAGCTTATATATGCCACCGGGCGCGATTGCGTGAAACACCTTTGGGTTGCCGGCAAGCCATTGCTCGACGACCGGCAATTGACCCGCATGGATGAACAACAGTTGACCGCCACGGCCATTGCCTGGGGCCAACGCATCAGCGGGCACAGCGAATAACGACGCGGCTGAAGCCTTGGGTTCAGCCGCGACACACCGACTTATCAGATTCAGAGGATTCACCATGAGCAACGTCGACCACGCCGAAATCGCCAAGTTTGAAGCCCTTGCCCATCGCTGGTGGGACCGCGAGAGCGAATTCAAGCCCTTGCACGACATCAACCCACTGCGGGTCAACTGGATTGACGAGCGCGTCAACCTGGCCGGCAAGAAAGTGCTGGACGTCGGTTGCGGCGGCGGCATCCTCAGCGAAGCCATGGCCCAGCGCGGCGCCACCGTCATGGGCATCGACATGGGTGAAGCGCCGCTGGCCGTGGCCCAGTTGCACCAGCTCGAATCCGGCGTGAGCGTGGAGTACCGCCAGATCACCGCCGAAGCCCTGGCCGAAGAAATGCCCGAGCAGTTCGACGTGGTCACCTGCCTGGAAATGCTCGAACACGTGCCAGACCCGTCCTCGGTGATCCGTGCGTGCTTCCGTATGGTCAAGCCCGGCGGCCAGGTGTTCTTCTCCACCATCAACCGCAACCCCAAGGCTTACCTGTTCGCGATCATCGGCGCCGAATACATCATGAAGCTGCTGCCGCGCGGCACCCATGATTTCAAGAAATTCATCCGCCCTTCCGAGCTGGGTGCGTGGAGCCGCCAGGCCGGGCTGACCGTCAAGGACATCATCGGCCTGACCTACAACCCGCTGACCAAGCACTACAAGCTGGCCAACGATGTTGACGTCAACTACATGATCCAGACCCTGCGCGAGGAGTAAGCCTGTGAAGTTGCGAGCGGTTCTCTTCGACATGGACGGTACCCTGCTGGATACCGCGCCGGACTTTATCGCCATCTGCCAAGCCATGCGCGCCGACCGCGGCTTGGAACCGATCAACCCGCAGCACATCCGCGATGAAATTTCCGGTGGTGCGCGGGCGATGGTCGCGGTGACCTTCTCGATGGACCCGGAGTCGCCGGGTTTTGAGGAACTGCGCCAGGAATTCCTGGAGCGTTACCTCAAGGACTGCGCGGTGCACAGCAAGCTGTTCGACGGCATGGCCGAACTGCTGGAAGACATCGAGAAAGCCAAGCTGATCTGGGGCGTGGTCACCAACAAGCCGGTGCGCTTTGCCGAACCGATCATGCAGCGCCTGGGCCTGGCCGAACGCTCGGCCGTGCTGATCTGCCCGGACCATGTGAAAAACAGCAAGCCGGACCCGGAGCCGATGATCCTGGCGTGCAAGATGCTCGACCTGGACCCGGCCAGCGTGCTGTTCGTGGGCGATGACCTACGCGACATCGAATCCGGCCGCGACGCCGGTACGCGCACGGCGGCGGTCACCTATGGCTATATCCACCCGGATGACAACCCACGCCACTGGGGCGCGGATGTGGTGGTGGATCACCCGCTGGAATTGCGCAAGGTGCTGGATAACGCCCTGTGCAGTTGCTGATGGTTCGAAGCAACGTGGGAGCTGGCTTGCCTGCGATAGCGGTCTGCCAGCCAGCACATTTGGCGACAGGTCGTCCGCCATCGCAGGCAAGCCAGCTCCCACAGGATATGGATTCCACTTCGAGAGCTGTATCACCTTGAAATTTGTCGAGGCTATTTATGTTTGAATACTCTGCCCCTCCAGAACTGCTCAAAGGCCGGATCATCCTGGTAACCGGCGCCGGTCGCGGGATTGGCGCGGCAGCGGCCAAGACCTATGCCGCCCATGGCGCCACCGTGCTGTTGCTGGGCAAGACCGAAGCCAACCTGGCCCAGGTGTATGACGAGATCGAAGCCGCCGGCCACCCACAGCCGGTGGTAATCCCGTTCAACCTGGAGACCGCCCTGCCCCATCAATACGATGAGCTGGCAGCGATGATCGAAAAGGCATTCGGCCACCTCGACGGTTTGTTGCACAACGCCTCGATCATCGGCCCGCGCACGCCCATCGAGCAGTTGTCCGGCGAGAACTTCATGCGGGTGATGCACGTCAACGTCAACGCGATGTTCATGCTGACCAGCACTTTACTGCCGTTGCTCAAACTGTCCCAGGATGCGTCGGTGGTATTCACCTCAAGCAGCGTCGGGCGCAAGGGCCGTGCTTATTGGGGTGCCTATGGCGTGTCCAAGTTCGCCACCGAGGGGCTGATGCAAACCCTGGCCGATGAACTGGAAGATGTGGCCGCAGTGCGCGCCAACAGCATCAACCCGGGCGGCACCCGCACCAGCATGCGCGCCCAGGCGTACCCAGGGGAAAACCCGATGGAAAGGCCGGCGCCGGAAGAGATCATGCCGGTGTACCTGTACCTGATGGGGCCGGACAGTGCGGGCATCAATGGCCAGGCCTTCGATGCGCAGTAAGCCCTGACACACCGCAAAACAAAGGTGGGAGCTGGCTTGCCTGCGACAGCATCACCGCGGTGTCACTGAAGCACCGAGGTGTCTGCATCGCAGGCAAGCCAGCTCCCACATTGCGTTGTGGTGTAGCTAAAAACTCAGTTTTTGACCACTTCCTCAAGGGTGAAGCGCCCCAACGGGTTCTGCAGGAAGTTGCTTACGTTCTTGCGTGAGATGTTGATGTAGGGGCTGTAGTACAGGTCAATCCAGTTCACATCCTGTTTGGCCAGCTTCTGCAACTCCACATACATTTGCTCACGCTTGGCCGGGTCTGCCTCGATCCGCGCGGCCGCCACCAGCGCTTTGACCTGGTCGTTCTTGTAGCGGGTCATGTAGTTCTGGTTGGTGTCGTGGCCCAGTACGAAGGTGGTTTTCTGGTCGGGGTCGAGGATGTCGTTGGTCCAGTACATCACCGAAATATCGTATTCACCGTCCACCAGCATCTGCCAGCTTTGGGTGGGGTCGACTTTCTGCAGGTTGGCGGTCACGCCGACCTTGGCTAGCTGGTCCTTGATGATCACCGCGATCTGCTCGTCGGCCTCGTTGCCGGCGTTGACTACGTAGTTGAGCTTCAAGTCCTGGGCACCCGCAGCGGCCAGCAGCTTCTTGGCTTCGGCCGGGTCGTACGGGCGTTGCAGGTTGTTGGCGTAGTGGTACAGCGAGCCCTTTGGAATGTAGGAATAAGCCACGGTGCCTTGACCGTAAGTGACGGCTTTGACCAGCGATTGCTTGTCGATGGCCATGTCCAGGGCCTGGCGCACTTGCGGCTTCGCCAACAAGCCGTGCTCGTGGTTGATCAACAGGTGATCTTCACGAGTGGACGGGTCGGCGTGGATCACCACGTTCTGGTCTTTCTTCAGCTCTTCCACGCGGGAGAACGGTACAAAGATCGCCGTGTCGAGTTCGTTGTTCTGCACCATGCGCATGCGCGTGTTGTCATCGGTCACCGACACCCATTCCACGCCGTCCAGGCTCACGCTGCCGGCCTGCCAGAAATTCGGGTTTTTCTTCAGGATCACGCGGTCGCCCTTGCGCCACTCGTCCACGGTAAACGCGCCGGACGTCACCGGGTTTTCCGAGTAGGCGTCTTCGCCCATCTTGGTCATGGCTTTTTCCGACAGGATCGACACCGTCGGCGACGCCAGTTGCGAGAGGAAGGCCACAGCCGGGGTTTTCAGGGTGACCACCAGGGTCTTGGCATCGCTGGCCGTGGCGGTGTTGATCAGGCTGAACGGGTCGCTCCACAAGGAGGCCTTGTTGTCGCGGATGCGCAGCAGGCTGAATGCGGCGTCGGCGGCAGTGATCGGCGAGCCGTCAGAGAACTTCGCCTCGCGCAGCTTGAAGGTGTAGGTCAGACCATCCTTGGAAATGTCCCAGCTTTCGGCCAGGCCCGGTTCCATCTTGGTGCCCAGGTTATCCACGCGCACCAGGGTGTCGTAGACGTTGGCAAATACCCAGGTGTCGCGGTTTTGCGCGCTTTTGATCGGGTCGAAGGTGGTGCTGTCTTCACGGCAGCCGATGGTGAGCACACCGGCGGCCTGGGCCAGGCCGGCGGTCAGCGACCAGGCCGTGAGGGTAGCGGCGGCGAGCAATTTCAAGTGGCGCGAGTGCATATCACAACTCCTTGTTAATGAATGGCAGAAGGTCAAAGCAAAGGGTCTTCAAGCACGCAACTGTACCGATGCTCGTGCAGGAAATGGGTGGGGGGCAATACCGAGGAACACTTGGCTTGCGCATACCGGCAACGCGGGTGAAAGGCACAGCCTGTCGGCAGATTCAGCGGGCTGGGCGGTTCGCCGGGCAATGGCTGCGCAGGCAATGGCCGGTGCGGATCGATCTCCGGGATGGCCTGGATCAGCGCCGCCGTGTACGGGTGACGGGGCGCGGTGAACACCGCTTCCACCGGGCCTTCCTCGACGATCTTGCCCAGGTACATCACCGCCACGCGGTCGCACAGGCGTCGCACGATGGCCAGGTCATGGGCGATAAACAGGATCGCCAGGTTCATACGCTGTTGCAGTTCCAGCAGCAGGTTGATGATCTGGCCCTGGATCGACACATCCAGCGCGGCCACACATTCATCGGCAATGATCAGGCGCGGCTCCACCGCCAGCGCCCGGGCGATACCCACGCGCTGGCACTGGCCGCCGCTGAGGGAGCCGGGCTTGCGTGAAGCCAGCTCAGGACGCAAGCCGACCAGTTCGAGCAACTCATTCACACGCTCAGGAATCTGCTGCGCCGCCACCTTACGCTGCACACGCAGTACCTCGGCGAGGGTTTCGCCAATGCTGTGCCGTGGATTGAGTGCAGCGTAGGGGTCCTGGAAAATCATCGCGGTTTCATGCCGCAGCCGGGCAATGTCGATGGCACTGCCATGGGCCATGTCGATACCGTCGAACAACACCTGCCCGGCGCTGATCGGGTTGAGGTGCAGAATTGCCCGGCCCAGGGTGCTCTTGCCACTGCCGGACTCGCCCACCAAACCCAGGGTTTCACCGGCAGCGAGGTTCAGCGACACCCCGTTCACCGCCCTCACCCACTGGCGGTTGAGGCCCAGCAGGCCGCTGCCGGACGCGGCAAAGCGCACTTCCAGATCCTTGACCTGTAACAAGCTCATGGGCGCGCTCCCAACGGGTAGTGACAGGCCACGCGTGCGCCCTGGGGCAGCAACTCGGTGCACAAGGCGCCTGCCTGCGGGCAGCGCGGGTGGAAGCGGCAGCCGTCGGGTAATGCATCGAGCAACGGCGGCTGGCCAGCAATGGTGCGCAACAACGCATGCCCGCTGCTGTGGGCCGGCTGGCAGTCGATCAGGCCTGCGGTATACGGATGTTGCGGTTGGGCCAGCAGTTCGTATTTGCTGCCGTGCTCGCACAGGCGCCCGGCGTACATCACGGCGATGGCATCGCAGGTTTGCGCCACCACGCCCAGGTCATGGGTGATCATGATGATCGACAGGCCACGCTGGTCGCGCAGATCGAGCAACAGCCGCAGGATTTGCGCCTGCACCGTCACATCCAGGGCCGTGGTCGGTTCGTCGGCGATCAACACCTTCGGGTTGCAGCCCAGGGCCACGGCGATCATTGCGCGCTGGCGCATGCCACCGGAAAACTCATGGGGGTAGTTGTCGACCCGGGCCTGCGGATCGGGAATCCCGACCTGACGCAATACCTCGATCGCCTGCAAGCGCGCGTCTTTTTTCGACGCGCCTTGATGCAGGCGAATGCCCTCGGCGATCTGCTCACCGATACGCATCAACGGGTCCAGGTGGCTGCTGGGGTTCTGGAAGACCATGCCCAACTGCCCGCCGCGCACGGCGCGCATACCGGCATCATCCAGTGCCAATAGGTCCTGGCCGGCCAACTGCACCGCGCCGCCCTGCACCCGCAGGTTGGGCGATGGCAACAGACGCATCAGGCCGCGACAGGCCATGGTCTTGCCCGAACCGCTCTCGCCCACCAGGCCGAGGATTTCACCCTCGGCCAGGTCGAAAGACACCCGGTCCACCAAGGTGACCTCACGCCCGGCGTTGTTGGCGATCACACTGAGGTCGCGCACCTTCAGCAGGCTCATGAGCGATCCCCCAATACCTGCGCAACACCATCGGCCAACAGGCTGAAGCCCATGGCCAAGGTCACGATGGCCAGGCCCGGAAAGGTACAGATCCACCAGGCGGTGGTGATAAAGGCTTGCCCCTCGGCCACCATCGTCCCCCATTCGGCGGTCGGTGGTTGCACCCCCAGGCCCAGGTAACTGACGGCGGCGCCGTTGAGCAGCACCAGCACCGCGTCGGACATGGAAAACACGATGGAGCCAAACAGCGCATTGGGCAACAAATGCCGGAACAGAATGCGTCCATGGCCAAAGCCCAGGCTCTTGGCGGCCAGGGCGAACTCGCTTTCCTTGAGCACCAGGATCTGCGAGCGAATCAGGCGCGCATACGACACCCAGCCCACCAGCGCCATGGCGATGTAAAAACTCTGTAAGCCCGGCCCGAGGATGGCCATGATCGCCAGCATCAGCACCAGGAACGGGAACGCCAGCACCACGTCGATCACACGCATGCAGACACTGTCGAAGCGCCCGCCGATATAACCCGAGACCGCACCGATAAAGGTGCCAATGATGAACGGGAAGATCACCCCGATAACCGCCAACTGCAGGTCGATGCGCGCACCCCAGATCACCCTCGACAGGATGTCCCTGCCGTAATTGTCCGTACCCAACGGATGGGCAAGGCTGGGGGCCAGCAAACTGATGCTGGTGTCCTGCGCGATGGGGTCGTAGGGCGCGACCCACGGCGCAAACAGCGCCAGGGCCAACCACGCGAACAGGATCAACAAACCCCATGCGGCGGTCAGCCGGCCATTGCGAAAACCAAAGCGCAGGCGCAAGCGCCACGGGGCGATCAGGGGGCGACTGCTCATTGCATCTTCACCCGTGGGTCGAGGGCCACTGTCACCAGGTCAGCCATGAAGTTGACCACCACCGTGGCACAGGCCAGCACCATCGCCACGCCCTGCACCACCATGTAGTCACGGGTAAAAATGCCGCGCACCAGCAACTGACCGATGCCTGGAATCGCGAACAGGCTTTCGATGACCACCGTGCCGCTGATCAGCCAACCGATGTTGACCGCCAGCAGGTTGACCGCCGGCACCAGAGCGTTGGGCAGTACATGCCGGCGAAACACCGCGCCTTCCGCCAGCCCGCGTGCACGTGCGGCGGTGACGTGATCCGCCTGCAACTCCATCAACATGCTCGCCCGCAGGTTGCGCACCAGCACCGCCGACAGCGCCAGGGCGATGGTCAGGCATGGCAAAAGCATGTGGTGCGCCTTGTCCAGCCAAGTGCGCCCGTAACCGGACACCGGGAACAAGCCCCATTTCACGCTGAGCAGCAGGATCAGCATCAACCCCAGCCAGAACGCCGGCATGCCCAGGCCGACCGTGGTGAACACGCGGATCAGCTTGTCCGCCCAACGGCCTTGTTGGCGCGCCGCAATCGTTGCCAGTGGCACCGCTATCAACAACGCGAGCACCACGCTGCCCAGCACCAGCACCAGGGTCGGCTCGATCCGGGTGACGATCAGTTTCAGGGCGTCGACCTTGTACAGCAGCGATTGGCCGAGGTCGCCCTTGAGCAGGTTTTTCAGGAAGTAAAAGTATTGCAGCCACAAGGGCTGGTCGAGGCCGAACTGGGCGCGGATCTTCAGCAGCGCATCCGGCGTGCTGCGCGAACCCAGCAAGGCACGCGCCGGGTCGCCAGGAATCGAGCGCACCAACACGAAGGTGATCAGGCTGATGCCCAGCAGCACCGGCAGCAATTGCAGGGGCCGGGACAACACAAAACGGTAGCGCGCCAGGTTCATGCGTCAGCCTCGGTGGCGAGCGAGAAAGTCCAGCAGCACCGGGAAGTACGCCTGTGGCTCCTCGTAAAAAGGCATATGACTGCTGTTGGGGAACACATGCAACTCGGCGTGGGGGGCCGCGAGTTTCATGCGCATCGCACAGGCGGGGGTGAGTTCATCATGCTGGCCGGTGGTGATCAGGATCGGCATCGTGAACTCGGCCATTTCCTTGAGGCGGTTCCAGTCCTTGAGGTTACCGATATAGAGGAACTCGTTGGGGCCTTGCATGGTTTCGTAAGGCCCCATGTTCCAGTCACCCAGGGACCGCTTGACGGGCTCTGGCCATTCGTCGAGCCGGCACACGTGGCGGTAGTTGAGCAAGGTGATGGCGGCCTGGTACTGCGGGTGGTCCAGGGTGCCCATGGCTTCGTGGCGTTGCATCATGGCCACGGTTTCGCTGCCCAGGGCGCCGCGCAGGCGCTCCAGTTCCTGGGACAGGTGGGGAATGTCGCCGACGGTGTTTTCCAGGATCAGGCTTTTGAGCGCACCGGGATAATGCACCGCATATTCGATCCCCAGCCAACCGCCCCAGGAGTGCCCGAGCAGATGCACGCGGCCCAGGCCCAGCGCTTGGCGCACGGTGTCGACTTCTTCGACATAACGGCGGATTTCCCACAGTGCGGCATCGGTCGGTCTGGCTGATGCGCCCGTGCCAAGCTGGTCGAATGCAACCACTCGCAGGTTATGTGCTTTGAGCCAGCCATGGGCGTCGCGCAGATAGTCACACGGCAGGCCCGGCCCGCCGTTGAGACACAGCAGCACCTCATCGCCTTCGCCAAAGCTGTAGACCACGAGGTTATGGCCGTCGACTTGCACGTTGTACTGCTGGTCGGGGGCAATTTCACGCCACATGCATACATTCCTTGTGTTGTATCGGCCTGGCGGGTAGCGGCCGTTTATCAGGTCAACACTACCGAGGATGCCGTGCGTCCATAACCTAGTATTTCTTATAGGTTTGGCCTGGCAGTCCTTCGCCGGGGCGTGGCATTCTACTTGCAGCAAGTCGAGATTCAAATGAATTCGGGAGCAGAACGGATGCTGGCCAAGCTGACCGCCTTCAATAATCGCCTCATACCGGGCAGGAGCCTGGATGAACAGATGGACAATACGTTTATCCTTGCCCAACAACTGGGCTTCGATGCCCTGGTGTATGACTACTCCCCCGTGCCCATCGACCTCAACGGCGCACTGATCACGCCCTCGCTGTTGCAACTGCGCAACACACCGAGCGATTGGCACGCCTTATGGTGCAGCGAAGGCTTTTACCAGATCGACCCGGTGCAACACCTGGCGCTGAGCACAGTGTCGCCGTTTGTCTGGTCCTATGAGGCCAAGACTGAGACGGCCCTGCAAAAGATCATCGACCCCTGCCACGCCCCCGTTTCTTCTTATCTGCATGAGCGTCAGTTGACCTGCGGCGTCAGCGTGCCGATTCATCTGCCCCGGGGCGGCTTCGCCTCGCTCACCGGCTTACGCACCGGCAAGGCGCGCACGGTATTGAAGGACGCCCAACATACGCTGGCCGATTTCAGCCTGATTACCCATGCCCTCCAGGAAGCGGCGTACCCGCTGTTCAGCAAGGAGGTGCGTGCTTATCCGCACATACGCCTGACCAAGCGCGAGCGCGAATGCCTGAAATGGGCGGCTGAAGGCCTGACCGCCGCCGAAATCGCCACGCAATTGAGCCGCTCCCTGGCGGTGGTCACTCTGCACCTGGCCTCGGCCATGCACAAACTGGGCGCAAAGAACCGTGTTCAGGCGGTGGTTCGCGCCACCCACTACCGCTTGCTGGAAGGTTGAGCTTTCGGTAAAAACCTATCTGTTTTGCTAGTTACCTAAACTTTTTGTTCAGACTATCGTAACCCTGATCCTTTTTTTCAGAGCAGGGTACGAAATGGAATTCATCGAAAAAGTTCGCGAAGGCTACGCGCCCTTTGGCGCCTATCAGACCTGGTATCGCGTCACCGGCGACCTGACCACAGGCCGCACGCCCTTGGTGATCATCCATGGCGGCCCGGGCTGCACCCACGATTACGTCGACGCCTTCAAGGACGTCGCCGCCAGCGGCCACGCAGTCATCCATTACGACCAGTTGGGCAACGGCCGCTCCACGCATTTGCCGGAAAAAGATCCGTCGTTCTGGACCATCGGCCTGTTCCTCGACGAGTTGAACAACCTGCTGGACCACCTGCAAATCAGTGAGAACTACGCGATCCTGGGGCAATCCTGGGGCGGCATGCTCGGCAGCGAACACGCGATCTTGCAACCCAAAGGCCTGCGCGCGTTTATCCCTGCCAACTCCCCCACCTGCATGCGCACCTGGGTCAGCGAAGCCAATCGCCTGCGCAAGCTGTTGCCTGAAGGCGTGCACGAAACCCTGCTCAAGCACGAGCAGGCCGGCACCTACCAAGACCCGCAATACCTGGCGGCCTCTCGGATTTTCTATGACCAGCATGTGTGCCGGGTCAACCCATGGCCCGAAGAAGTGGCGCGCACCTTCGCCCAGGTGGATGCCGACCCGACGGTGTACCACGCTATGAGCGGCCCGACCGAATTCCACGTGATCGGCAGCTTGAAGGACTGGAACGTGATCGGCCGCCTGTCAGCCATCAAGGTGCCAACCCTGGTGATTTCCGGTCGACATGACGAAGCCACACCGTTGGTGGTCAAGCCGTTCCTGGATGAGATAGCGGACGTGCGCTGGGCACTGTTTGAAGACTCCAGCCACATGCCCCATGTGGAAGAACGCCAGGCATGCATGGGGACGGTGGTGAAGTTTCTGGATGAGGCGTGTTCGTTGCCGCACAAAGCCCTCAAGGCCGGCTGAATCCCTGTGGGAGCTGGCTTGCCTGCGATAGCACCGGTGAATTCACCATCGCTTCGCAGGCAAGCCAGCTCCCACAGGGTACACGGGTCGCTCGTTAAACCTCGCTGGTCTCAGGCTTGGATGTTTTCCTCAGGGCATCGGCCACCAACGGAATCTCCTTACCTTCGGCATCAAACAGCTTCCCTCCCCGGTAGTAATCGCCGTCGCGCAACGCGGCCACGTCGCGAAAGCACAAGCTGCGCTCAGTCCCCGCCACAAACACTGACTGCTGGTCCGAGTTGCCGGCGGTGAAGTGGTTGAACGCCAGGTTCAGCAATATCGCCATGATTGCCGACGAGCTGATGCCCGAGTGGAAGATGGTCGCGAACCAGCTTGGAAACTGATCGTAGAAGCTCGGCGCGGCGATAGGGATCATGCCGAAGCCGATGGACGTGGCGACGATGATCAGGTTCATGTTGTTGCGGTAATCCACCTTCGACAGTGTGCGAATCCCGCTGGCCGCCACCGTGCCGAACAATACAATCCCGGCGCCGCCCAACACGGAGGTGGGCACGGCCGCGATCACCCGGCCCATGAATGGCAGCAGGCCAAGCACCACCAGGAATACCCCGCCAGTGGCCACCACAAACCGACTCTTGACCCCGGTCACCGCCACCAGGCCGACGTTCTGGGCGAATGCGCTCTGGGTAAACGAACCGAAGATCGGCGCAAACATGCTCGACAACATGTCGGCACGCAAGCCGTTGCCCAGGCGCTTGGAGTCCACCTTGGTGTCGATGATCTCGCCCACCGCCAGGATATCCGCCGACGTTTCCACCAGCGTCACCATCACCACGATGCACATGGAAATGATCGCCGCCACATGGAAGGTGGGCATGCCGAAGTGAAAGGGTGTGGGGAAACCGAACATCGGCCCCTGCATGACGCCAGAGAAGTCCGCCATGCCGAGCAGCACCGCGATCACCGTGCCGATCACCATGGCCAGCAGGATCGACAGGCGCGAGATGGTTGCGCTGCCAATCTTGCTCAGCAGCAGCACCAGCACCAGGGTCAGTGCGGCCAGGCCGATGTTGGACATGCTGCCAAAATCTGCCGCCCGGCTGTTGCCACCCATGGCCCAGCGCGCCGCTACGGGCATCAGGGTCAGGCCGATGGTGGTAATCACAATGCCCGTCACCAGCGGCGGAAAAAACTTGGTGATCCTTGAGAACACCGGGGTAATCAACAAACCGATAAAGGACGCGGCCATCACCGCCCCGAGAATCGCTGGCACACCACCGGCACCGTCGCTGCCGACAATCGCCACCATGGTCGCCACACCCGCGAACGACACGCCCTGCACCAGCGGCAACTGACAGCCGAAGAACGGCAGGCCCAGGGTTTGCAACAGCGTGGCCAGGCCACCGGCAAACAGCGATGCAGCGATCAGCAGACCGATATCCGCCGGCGACAACCCGGCTGCCTGGCCGACGATCAACGGCACGGCGACGATGCCGCCATACATGGTGAGCACATGCTGCAGGCCGTAAGCCATGTTGGCGGCGACGCCCAGATTTTCATCTTCGGGCCGCTGCGGTGACGCCTTCGGGATAGTCATGGTGAGGGGTTCTCTGTTTTTGTTGTGCGCTCACTGTATGCAATGTTCGGACTGCATGTCCATAGAGTTGTATACAATCAATCGAACAAGATACCCTCCAACGGCGTTACAAAAACAATCCGGCCGTCACGAGCCAGAACGCCAAAGGACAAAAATAATGAAAAAGGCACTACAGGGCGCCACCGTCGCATTGACCCTTCTCGGCGGCGGGGAGGCCGTTGCGGTGGAATGGATGAACAACAGCGTCGGGTTTCGCTACGGGCAGCACTTCACCAACCCGAACAACCCCGACGACTTCAGCAAGCGCATCTACAGTTTTACCCACGCCAGCGGCTATCGTTACGGCAGCAATTTCCTCAACCTCGACGTATTCCTGTCCGACAACAGCGACCCGCGCAAAGGCACCGACCACGGTGGCAGCGAGGTGTACGCCGTGTACCGGCATCAGCTGTATGCCTCACGTGTGTTCGACTTGCCGCAGGGCACGGGGCTGATCAAGGATTACGCGCTGACCCTGGGCTTCGACGCCAACCGCAACAACAACTTCGCTTCCGCCAAGAAGCGCGCCCTGGTGATTGGCCCTACGTTGAAGTTCAACACTGTCGGCGTGCTGGACCTGAGCCTGATGTACTACAAGGAAAAGAACCACACCGGCATTCCCGGCGCGCAAGAGTCGAACCACACCTTCGACGCTACCTACATGCTTAACCTGACCTGGATGCGACCGTTCGAGGTGGGCAACCATGCGGCGAAATTCCAGGGGTTCATTAACTACGTCGGGGAAAAAGGCGAGGACTACCATGGCCGCGATACCGCACCGGAAGCGCTGATGCGTACGGCGCTGATGGTGGCGGTGCGACCGGGTAAAAGCGTCAAGCCGAACTTGTACCTGGGGGTGGGGTATGAGTACTGGCATAACAAATTCGGCGTGGACGGTGGGCGTGGCAGCCGCACCTCAACGCCGACGCTGAACATGGAAGTGACGTTCTAACTGAAGAAACGCAAAACAATGTGGGAGCTGGCTTGCCTGCGATAGCGGTCTTTCAGTTAGCCCATCTGGCACTGATACACCGCTATTGCAGGCAAGCCAGCTCCCACACTTTGATCCTATTGTCAGCTCAGGCGCTGGCCAGTTCGGAAGAGTTGCCCTTCGGCCGTGCCAACCAATACCCCAACACCGCCAGCGGCGCGGTCGCCAGCATCACAATCACCGTGATCAACAGCGGTTGCTCGATCATCGACGACACCAACAGGCTGGCCAAGAAGCACAGGCCCAACTGCAGGGTGTTTTGCAGCGCCGCCGCCTTGCCGGAATTTTCCGCAAAGGGCATCAGCGCATTCGCCACCACAATCGGGTAGCTGGCGCCGTTGCACAGCGCCATCAGGCAGAACGGGATCAATAAGGTGGTCAGGGTCGGCACACTCAAGGTGGCCACCAGGTACAGCGCCACCATGCTCAAGCAATAGGCGACCAGCAACCACGGCAGCAGGGTTTTACCCGGCAGGCGCTGCAAGGCGCTGCGGCAACTGTAGCCGCCAACGAGAAACGCCAGGGTCGGCAGTACGTAGCTGAGGCCGATGTCATTCGGGTTGTAGCCCATGCCACCGAGGATGAACGGTGAGGCGGTCAGCCATGCGAAGAAGCTGGCCGAACAGGCGGCGAAGATCATCACATTGCCGGTAAACACCCGCGAGGTGAGCAGTTGCCCATATCCCAGGCGCACCGGGCTGCCCTTGTGCTCCGAACGCTTGGGCACATTGCGCAGGAACAGGGTCGGCACCAGCAGCAATAACGACACCACCAGCAACACGCCGAAGATCGCCTGCCAACCAAAGTGATTCAGCACCATGGCACCCAATAGCGGAGCCAGGGCCGGAGACAGCGACATCAACGGCATGATGCTGGCGAAGACGCGGTGAGCCTTGTCGGCCGGGTAGCGATCAATCACCAAGGCCTGCCAACTGACGGCGGCGGCACACACGCCAATCGCCTGCATAAAGCGCAGGGCCAGCAGTTGCGGCGCGCTCTGAACCCAGAACATGCCCAGGCAACCGAGCACAAACAGGCTCAGGCCCGCGATCAGAATCGGCTTGCGCCCCAGGCGGTCCGAGAGCGGCCCCCACAGCAACTGCCCCAGCGCAAAGCCGGCAAGAAAAATACTCAAGCTGGCGCCCACCGCGCCAGCACCAATGTTCAACTGCTCGCCCATGGCGCCAAACGCCGGCAAGTACATGTCCATGGCCAGATAACCGAGCATGCTCAGCCCCGCCAGATACCAGGTAAAACCAAAAGAATTTTTCATCGAAGCCTTGTAGATACTGCCATCAAACTATTTGCTGACTGGCGCCCATTATGAAGCTGACAATATCTGTGTGAAGCGATAATAATTGGACACTCTCATCAATAATTTTGAAGGCAGCGCTCATGTGGTCGGAATATTCCCTGGATGTGGTCGACGCCGTTGCCCGTCACGGTAGCTTCAGCGCCGCCGCCCAGGAGCTGCACCGCGTACCGTCGGCCATCAGCTACACGGTGCGCCAGCTCGAAGAATGGCTGGCCGTGCCCTTGTTTGTGCGCAGGCATCGCGACGTAGAACTGACCCCCGCCGGCCGTTTGTTTATCGACGAAGCCCGCGGCGTGATGAAAAAAATGCTCGGCACCCGGCGCCTGTGCCAACAGGTGGCCAATGGTTGGAGCGGCCAATTGAAGGTGGCCGTAGACTCCATCGTCAAACCCCAGCGCTGCCGGCAATTGGTGCTCGACTTTTATCGGCAGTTTCCCGAAGTGGAATTGCTGCTCGAATACGAGGTGTACAACGGCGTGTGGGATGCGCTGGCGGATGAACGCACCGACATCGTGATCGGCGCCACCAGCGCGGTGCCGGTGGCCAGCCACTTCAGCTTCCGCGACATGGGCCTGTTGAACTGGCTGTGCGTGGTCAGCGCCCGGCACCCCTTAGCTGCGGTGGAAGGTTTACTCAGTGATGACCAACTGCGCCCCTTTGCCTCGCTGTGCATGACCGACACCTCACGCAACCTGCCCAAGCGCGACACCTGGACCCTGGATAACCAGCGCCGCCTGGTGGTGCCCAACTGGGCGTCGGCTCTGGATTGCCTGCGCGATGGCCTGTGTGTAGGGATGGCACCGGCCCATCAGGTATTGCCATGGATCGAGCGCGGGGACTTGGTCGCGCTGCAGTTGAGCCGGCCATTTCCGGCCAGCCCGTCGTGTGTGGCGTGGGCGCAGAACAAGCTGTCGCCAGCCATGGCGTGGTTGCTGGAATACTTGGGCGATACGGAGACCATGAACCAGGAATGGCTGAATGGCCCCTCCCTCTGATCTGATCGTTCCCACGCTCCGCGTGGGAGTGCTGCCCTGGACGCTCCGCGTCCGCTCTTAAGGCGTGACGCAGAGCGTCACAGGAGGCGTTACCACGCAGAGCGTGGGAACGAGCATCGCCCCCTTCCGCACTTTTTCAGTCCAGTAGGCGGGTGATGGCTCGCACGATCATCTCCACTTCCTTGCGCTCCAGCGTCAGCGGCGGCAACAGCCGAATGATCTTGCCCCGCGTGACGTTGATCAACAGCCCGTGCTCCTGGGCGGCCCGTTGGGCCAGGTCGCGGTAAGGGCTGGCCAGTTCAATGCCGATCATCAAGCCCTTGCCACGAATCGCCCGCACCTGCGGATGGTCCTCCAACTCCATGCGTAAACGCGCCAGCAAGTGTTCGCCCTGGCGTGCGGCGTTTTCGAGCAAGCCTTGCTCCTGGATAATCTCCAGCACCGTACACCCGACGCGACACGCCAGCGGGTTGCCACCAAAGGTGCTGCCATGGCTGCCGGGGGTGAACAGCTCAGCGACGCCAGCGCGGGCCAGGCAGGCGCCGATGGGCACGCCATTTCCCAGGCCTTTGGCCAGGGTCATCACGTCCGGCACGATGCCTTCGTGCTGGAAGGCAAACCAGGTGCCGGTGCGCCCGATGCCGGTCTGGATTTCGTCGAGCATCATCAGCCAGCCGTGGCGCGTACAGTGCTCGCGCAGGGCTTTGAGGTAGCCCGCCGGCGCCACCAACACACCACTTTCACCCTGGATCGGTTCAAGCAGCACCGCCGCGATACGCGTGCCGAACTGCGCGGTGACCGCCTCCAGGGCCGCCGTGTCGCCAAACCCAATCTTGATGAAATCGCCGGGCAGACGCTGGAACCCCAGGCGCACCGACGGCCCGTCGCTGGCGGCCATGGTGCCTAGCGTGCGGCCGTGGAAGGCGTTCTCCATCACGACCACCAACGGCTGTTCGATGCCTTTTTTCCAGCCATGCAAACGCGCCAGCTTCAGCGCCGTCTCGTTGGCCTCGGCGCCGGAATTGTTGAAGAACGCGCGGTCCAGCCCGGACAGTTGGGCCAGGCGCCGGGCCAATTGTTGTTGCCAGTCGATGCTGTAGAGGTTGGAGGTGTGCAGCAGCAAGCCGGCCTGTTCGCTGATGGCCGCCACTAACCTGGGGTGGGAATGACCAACATTGGTCACCGCCACGCCGGCCACGGCGTCCAGGTATTCGCGGCCCTGTTGGTCCCACAGGCGCGTGCCCAGGCCGCGAGTGAAGCTCAGGGCCAGGGGTTGATAAGTGCTCATCAGGCAGGCGGCGGTCATGGTGGCGGCTCCAGTGCATCGTTGGGGTGGATCAAGTATGGTTAACCACCCTCGCTGGATAAACGCAGAATTACTGCAATAACTTTAAACCAGGGCTTGATAATGGATCTGTTCCAGGCAATGTCGGTGTACGTGAAAGTCGTCGAGACCGGCAGCATGACCGCCGCCGCGCAGGAATGCGGGATTTCGACCACCATGGTGGGCAACCATCTGCGAGCGCTGGAACAACGGCTTGGCGTCAGCTTGCTCAAACGCACCACGCGCAAACAGAACCTCACCGAATTTGGTGGGCAGTATTATCAGCGCTGCCTGGAAGTGCTGGGGCTGGTGGCCGACTCCGAGCTACTGGCCGAGCAGGTCCACAGCGAAACTCCCAAAGGCAGCCTGCGCATCACCGCCCCCCCGGTGTTCGGCACCGAACGCCTGGTGCCGGCCTTGAGTGAGTTTTCCCAGCGCTACCCACTTATCGACCTGAACGTGGTGATGAGCAATGAGCGCATGGACCTGGTCGACAGCGGTTTTGACGTGGCGATCCGTCTCGGCGAACTGGAAAGCTCCAGCCTGATCGCCCGGCCTCTGCAGGCCTATACCCTCACCCTTTGCGCCTCCCCTGCCTACCTGGCGCGACGCGGCACACCGCACACCCCGGATGACCTGCAGCAGCATGACTGCCTGGCATTCGCCTACCCCGCGAACGACAACTGGCGCGACACCGATAAACTTTGGCGCATGACCGGCGATGAAGGTGGGGTGGAGGTGCCGGTGTCTGGCTCATTGACCATCAACAGCTCCCAAGGCTTGCGCCAGGCCGCCATCAACGGCATGGGCATCAGCATGTTGGCCGATGCCTTGGTACAACCGGACCTTGAGAGCGGCAAGCTGGTGGCCTTGCTGACCACCTATAAACTGCCCAGCCGCCCCATGCACCTGATGTATCGTCAGGACCGCTATCGCCTGCCCAAACTGCGAGCGTTCGTCGACTTTGTAATGGAGAAATGGGCGCGCTAGAACGCCACGCCCAACTCACGCAAACGCGCGGCGGTGCGCTCGGCCGATACGTGGTGAATGCCCTGCCAGCCCAATGCGATGGCGGCCTCGATATTGCCGGCGACGTCGTCGATAAACACCACTTCACTGGCCTGGATGTCTGGCAGGTGTTCACGCACCTGACTGAGGCTGGCGTGGTAGATCGCCGGGTCAGGCTTGATCAGCTTCACCTCGCCAGACACCAAGATGTCGCGAAAACGCTTCAGGAACGGGTAGTTGGCCCGGGCGTAAGGGAAGGTTTCAGCCGACCAGTTGGTAAGCCCGAACAGCGGCATCTCAACCTGATGCAACGCTTCGAGAATCGCCACGCCCTCGGGTAATTCAGCACGCAGCATTTCAGGCCAGCGCTCGTAATAAGCCTGGATCAGGGTCTTGTGTTCGGGGTATTGGGCAACCAGGGTGCGGGTGGCTTCAGCCAGGGAGCGCCCGGCATCTTGCTCGGTGTTCCAGTCCTGGGTACAGATGGTGTCGAGGAACCACTGGCGCTCAACGTCGTCGGCAATCAGCTTGCGGTACAGGTGCTGCGGGCTCCAGTCGAACAGGACACCGCCGAAATCAAAAACTACTGCACGAATCGTCATCAGATCCTCCGTTAGCGTGGCTTGATAGCTGCTGGAGTCTGACAGATCTACAAGAGGGAGGCGCGCGCCGAGGTGTAAGAAGTGTCTGAAAAGACAGGTGGAAGGAGGCATGGCCTCATTGAGCGAACGCAATGCTCAAAACAACGAAGATCAAATGTGGGAGCTGGCTTGCCTGCGAAAGCGGTCGTACAGCCTCAGATGCTGCGACTGACACACCGCCTTCGTGGGCAAGCCCGCTCCCACAGGGGGTTTGCGTTAACTGACTGGCATCAGGGCAAGCCAGTTCCCACCTTATTGACCGCGTTTTAAGCCTGGATCAGGCCGTTGATTTTGACGGTCGGGTTCACATCCGCGTCGTAATCCACGCCGTCGACCTCAAAGCCAAACAAGCGCAGGAACTCGGCCTTGTAACCGGCAAAATCGCTGATCTCGTTGACGTTGTCGTCGGTCACCTGGTTCCACAGTGCGGCCACGGCGTCCTGAACCTTCGGTTCCAGCTCGGCCAGGTCGGCACGCAGGCGGCCATCGGCGTCGAGTTTCGGCTCACTGCCGTACAGGCTGTCCTTGAACAGGCCGTAGACCTGCTCGATGCAGCCTTCATGGGTGCCCTGCTCTTTCATCACCTTGAACAGCAGCGACAGATACAGCGGCATGATCGGGATTGCCGAGCTGGCCTGGGTAACCACGGCCTTGAGCACCGACACACGGGCGTCGCCCTTGAGAGCAGCGAGGTTTTCGCGCAGGGTCAAAACTTTCTTGTCCAGGTCTTTCTTGGCTTCGCCGATGGAGCCGTTCCAGTAGATGTCCTGGGTCAGCTTCTCACCCAGATAGGTGAACGCGGTGGTCTTGGCGCCTTCGGCCAATACATCGGCGTCACGCAGGGCGTCGATCCACAACTGCCAGTCTTCGCCGCCCATGACCTTCACGGTACCGTCGATTTCTTCCTGGGTCGCAGGCTCAAGCGTGGTGTCGACCACCACGCCCTTGTCGGTGTTGATACCGCGCAGGGTCACGGCCTTGCCGATTGGCTTGAGGGTGGAGTTGTGCACCACGCCTTGCGGGTCGGTACGGCGTGGGGCGGCCAAGCTGTAGACCACCAGGTCGATCTTGCCCAGGTCTTTCTTGATGGTTTCGATGGTCAGGCGCTTGATCTCGTCGGAGAACGCGTCGCCGTTGATGCTCTTGGCGTACAGGCCTTTTTCCACAGCAAACTTCTCGAACGCCGCGCTGTTGTACCAGCCGGCGGAGCTCAGCTTGCCTTCTTCGCCTTCTTTCTCAAAAAACACGCCCAGGGTGTCGGCGCCGCAGCCAAACGCAGCACTGATGCGCGCGGCCAGGCCGTAGCCGGTGGAGGCACCGAGGACCAGTACCTTTTTAGGGCCGCCCTCGATGACGCCGTTTTTGGTTACGTAGTCGATCTGCTCTTTGACGTTCGCTTCACAGCCAACAGGGTGAGCGGTCACACAGATAAAGCCACGAACCCGCGGTTTGATGATCATAAAAATTTCTGCCTCTTCCAAGGTGCCGAAGGCCAATAGTGGCCATTCAACTTCAATCGTACCGGTCTATGACGCCTGAAAAACCGAAGCGTCACGATAGTCGCAAATCTTCTGTTCTCAAAATTCAATCCACAAAACGTCGGAGCCTGCACGGTAACGGTTACAAATTGTGCAGTGGCTTCACAATTTCGCCCTATTTAAAAACGCCTGCCGGTGTCAGAAAGCCCTATGATGACGATATTGTTTCAATATATTTCGGCTTTGGAGCCTCGTTTCATGAGCAAAAATGCTGTCGGCAAAAAGCTGGTGTCCCTGGCGTGGGCGCTCGGCGTTCTGCTGTTGATCTATTGTTTCCCGCGCAGTTGCCTGGTGTTTCTGCTGTTGGTGGTGTGCTGCGGCGTTTATGACTTCCTGCGTAACGGCCTGTACGACCGCGACACCATCAAGAAGTATTTTATCGGCAACGGTCGTAATACCTGGGTGCTGGCACCGTTCAACACCCTGCTGGACCTGCTGAGCAGCCGCAACCGGCATGTCTATACCATGCAAGACCTGCCGCCGGCCTGGCGCGAAGACCTGCAACAGGTGATCGACGACGCCATGGCCCGCAAGGATGAAATCATCAGCTACCTGGACGAGCGCATGGCCGAGAAGAAACGCGGCATGTTGTTCTTCCAGTGGTACGGTCGCCCGATCGAAACTACCCTGGATATCCCGCAGCTGCGCAAGAAACTGCCGTTCGTGAAAACCATCGGCGTCTCGGTGTTCAACGAGAACCGCTCGACGTCTTTCCACTTCGGCCCTCTGCGCATGATGTTCCGTGTGCTCTACAACATGGCGCCGGCACCGCACCATGAGGGCGTGTATATCCAGGTGGGTAAGCACAAGCACTACTGGCACGACGACCCGCTGTTTATCTTCGATGACACGCTGATGCACGCGTCCTTCAACAAAAACGACGCCAAACGCTACTGCCTGTTCATTGATATTGTGCGCCCGACCCTGCTGCCCTCGGTGCTCAACGCCGTGATCGCAGGGTTTGCCGGCCTGGTCTTTACCCTGCGTCGGGTTTTCTACAAAAACTGGAAGCTGATTCAGTAAGTTCTGCGGCATGATGGTGTTGGACGGCATTTGCGCTGGGCCTTGCGCCTGAGGTAAATAACCGTCTCGTGCGACCTTAATTGGCGCTCACCCTTCTCAAGCCATCGCCCCCTAGCGGGCGCGGTGGCTGTGCTTTCAAGGAATCAGAATGCCCCAACGTCAAGTCATCAACGCCTCCGTCAGCCCCAAGGGCAGCCTCGAAACCCTGTCCCAACGTGAAGTGCAGCAACTGAGCGAAGCCGGTACCGGCAGCATCTACACCCTGTTCCGCCAATGCGCCCTGGCGATTCTCAATACCGGCGCGCATATCGACAACGCCAAGACCATCCTCGACGCCTACAAAGACTTTGAAGTGCGTATTCACCAGCAGGACCGCGGCGTACGTCTGGAACTGCTCAACGCCCCCGCCGATGCCTTCGTCGATGGCGAAATGATTGCCAGCACCCGCGAAATGCTGTTCAGCGCCCTGCGCGACATCGTCTACACCGAGAACGAGCTGGATAGCCAGCGTATCGACCTGAGCAACTCCCAAGGCATCACCGATTACGTGTTCCACCTGCTGCGTAACGCCCGTACGCTGCGCCCGGGTGTGGAGCCGAAGATCGTGGTGTGCTGGGGCGGCCATTCGATCAACACCGAAGAATACAAATACACCAAGAAAGTCGGGCACGAACTGGGCCTGCGCAGCCTCGACGTGTGCACCGGTTGCGGCCCAGGCGTGATGAAAGGCCCAATGAAGGGCGCGACCATTTCCCACGCCAAGCAACGCATCACCAATGGCCGTTACCTGGGCTTGACCGAGCCAGGCATCATCGCCGCCGAAGCGCCGAACCCCATCGTCAACGAGCTGGTGATTTTGCCGGACATCGAAAAACGCCTGGAAGCCTTCGTGCGTGTCGGCCACGGCATCATCATCTTCCCCGGCGGCGCCGGTACGGCCGAGGAGTTCCTGTACCTGCTGGGCATCCTCATGCACCCGGACAACCGCGACCTGCCGTTCCCGGTGGTGCTTACCGGGCCGAAACATGCCGCGCCTTACCTGGAACAATTACACGCGTTTGTCGGTGCCACCCTGGGCGAAGCGGCGCAGAAGCATTACCAGATCATCATCGACGACCCGGCCGAAGTGGCCCGCCAGATGACCACCGGCCTCAAGGCGGTGAAGCAATTCCGCCGCGAGCGTAACGACGCGTTCCATTTCAACTGGCTGCTGAAGATCGACGAAGGCTTCCAGCGCCCGTTCGACCCCACCCACGAAAACATGGCCAGCCTGCAACTGAGCCACGCACTGCCGCCCCATGAATTGGCGGCCAACCTGCGCCGGGCGTTCTCGGGGATCGTGGCGGGTAACGTCAAGGACAAGGGTATTCGCCTGATCGAGGAGAACGGCCCGTATGAGATCCACGGCGACCCGGCGATCATGAAACCGTTGGATGAGCTGCTGAAGGCATTCGTGGCCCAGCACCGCATGAAGTTGCCAGGCGGCGCGGCGTATGTACCGTGCTACCGCGTGGTGCAATGAGCTAGCGGCGGTCGGTCATAGTTTGTATCTGTTTGGGGCATGTCCCGGCGTGTGAGGTGCGAGTGTTCGGACTAGGGTTTTATTACTCAGACTCACCCACCTCAGCGAGCGACCTATGGACCAACGGATATTGTCCTCTGTCATCCCTTACCCTAAGGTAAGGAATATCACGATGGAGATCTTCACTATGGCCACCGCCACACTCACTTCAAAAGGGCAAATCACCATCCCTGTCCAGGTCAGGACGGCCCTGGGCCTGGAAACAGGCGACCGGGTGGAATTCGTTGAAATGGAAGACGGCAAGTTTTCCATGATTGCCGCAAGCAAAACCGTCAAGGACCTCAAAGGTTTGATCCGCAAGCCCGCCCATGCCGTGTCTATCGAAGACATGAACCGCGCCATCGCGGCCCAGGGAGCAACAGCTGGATGATCGGCCTGGATACCAACGTGCTGGTGCGTTACGTGACCCAGGACGACCCGGTTCAATCAGCCAAGGCGTCCCAGCTGATCGAATCGCTCACCGCCGCCTCGCCAGGCTTTGTCAGCCTGGTAACGCTTACGGAGTTGGTGTGGGTGTTGCAGTCCTGCTACCAGTCGGCCAAAAGCGACGTGGTAATGGTGCTGGAAACCTTGTTGCACACGCGGGAGCTGACCGTCGAGCACGCCGATATCATCTGGCAGGCACTGCGCAAGTTCACCGCAGGCAAAGCCGACTTTGCCGACTGCCTGGTTGAACGCTGTGGCCATGCGGCGGGCTGCGAGTACACCGCAACCTTTGATCTGAACGCGGCCAAGGCAGCGGGAATGAAACGGCTCGGCTAGCCCGCTTTGTTTGTGTAGGAGCGAGCTTGCTCGCGAAAAACTCACAGGCACCGCGCGCAACCTGAATGCCCGCGTAACCGTTGACGTTTTTCGCGAGCAAGCTCGCTCCTACAGAGGAAAGGGTGAGGAGGTTTGGTCAGCGAACCCAGCCACCGACCTGCCAATGGTAGCCATCATTACGCTGCACCCAGTGCGGGTGTACATAACGATAGCCCTGGCGCACCGGCTCCCAATGGCCGTGCACCGCCACATAGCGCCCGCCTTCCCAACGCCAGTAACCGCGTGACCAGATATAACCCTCGCGTACCGCCGGTTCGACTTCTATCACCTGCACCGGAGGCGGCTGCGGCGCCACCACCTCAACATACTCACGTTGCACCGGCCTGCGTTCATGTACTACACGCTCTTGTACACACCCGGACGCCGCCACCACCATGGCGGCCAATGCTGCATAACGTAACAACATACAAAACCCTCGGGCGCGAACGCCTTGCACCTGCATCAGAAAGTAATCCGCCTTTATTCCAGCCGGGCTCCTGCATGGGCTTTGATTATTTTTAACAGGAAATGTCTGTCAGATTGCTGAACCCACCGGCCTCAAGTCGAACGGGCACTGCTGGCGCTGCATCTGCATGAACAGGTGAGAGAGCTCGCGCGTTTAAACCGAGCCAAAACGTTGTAATACGGCGTCGACAAACCGCCGCAACTTAGCCGTGCGCTGCCGATTCGCGGTGTAGACCAAATGCATTGATCGACTTGGCGCGTCAAAGTCCGGCAGCACCCGCACTAACTGGCCCTCGGCCAGTGCCCTGCGCAAGAAGTCTTCAGGGCCGAGCACGATACCGAAACCATCCAGCGCCGCCGACATCAGCGCCCTGCTTTCGTTGATCTGCAAACGGCTGCTTACCTGCACCCTGTGCGGGACCGCACCTTGGTAAAACACCCATTCACGATCTGCCGGGCGTGACCAGAAGGCATAGCCCAGGCATTCGTGAGGCTCAAGGTCTGCCGGCGTCATCGGTGTGCCCCGCGCCTGCAAATAGGACGGTGCCGCACAGACAACCAGGCGATACGGCGCCAGCGGCCGGGCGGTCAGGCCAGTGGTCCCCAAGGGGCCGATACGAAAGGCCGCCTCATAGCCCTCCTCTACCAGGTCGACGAAACGATCCGTAAGGTGCAGATCGATTTGCACATCCGGGTTGTCACGCAAGAATCCGGTGATCAACGGCATCAGGCTGTAGGAGCCGAACGTCACCGGGGCGGTGATTTTCAGCTTGCCACGCGGGGTGTCGTTCATGATTTGCGCAAGGGAATCCGCCGCCTCAGTCTCCGTCAGGATGTGCTTGCAACGTTCGTAGTAAGCGCTCCCCAACTCCGTAAGGCTTTGCCTTCGCGTAGTACGGTTAAGCAAGCGCGCGCCCAAGCGTTGTTCCAAGGCGGTGACATGCTTGGCAACCATTTGCGGTGACATATTCAAGCGCTCAGCGGCACGCACGTAGGAACCGAGCTCAGCAGCCATCACAAAGGCATTCATGCTTGATAAACGATCCATCATTCCCTACCCCCAGTAACAACAGCCGCGCCACAACTGCGATTTATCGCCAAATGGTTGCCAATCATCATAGCCACTTCGTACTTCCATCGGAGCAAGCACATGAAGATTGGCGTAATTGGAGCAGGTTTCATTGGGCGTGCTGTGGCACAACTGGCCTTGGCCGCCGGGCATGAGGTGATGCTGAGCAATTCCCGCGGCCCGCACACCATGAGCAGCGTGGTAAGCGGCATACTCGGTGTGCAAGTTGGCAGCGCAGACGATGCCGCACGGTTCGGCGATGTGGTGCTAGTGGCGATTCCCTTTCAACACTACCGCAGCGTGCCCGCGCAATGGCTGGAGGGTAAAACGGTGATGGATGCCAACAATTACTACCCCGACCGCGATGGGCATATCCCAGAGCTGGACCGCTTTGAAACGACTACCAGCCGCTTGCTGGCCGACCATTTGACACATTCACACGTGGTGAAAGTGTTTAACGCGATCTTCGCCCCCGACCTGACGCAAGATGCCCGCCCTCACGGTGCACCTGATCGGCGGGCGCTGCCCGTCGCGGCGGATGACGCCACCGCGAAGGCCGTCGTGACCCAGCTGCTCGATGAGTTGGGGTTCGATGCCGTCGACGCTGGTGAGCTGGATGAAAGCTGGCGATTCGAGCGGGCCAAACCGGCGTACTGCGTGCCCCTGAACCAAGCGGGCTTGAAGGCGGCGCTGGCAGCGGCCGAGCGTACGGTTGAGCTGCCCCCGGTGGAGCGACACCCGCCGCTCTCCTGAACATTTCCCCACAAAAAAGCCCGCTGACCGTCACCGGTTCAGCGGGCTTTTTCGTGGGTGTTGCTTACAGCGCCAGATCAGACGCCGGCTTGCTTGGCTCAGCCGCAGGCTTGGCAGCCTCGGTAGCCTGTGGAGCAGCCAGTTGCGGGATCGCTGGCGGTGGTGTCAGTTGCAGCACACCGGCAGTGTAGGCCCATTCCTTGGCAACAGCTTCAGGGCTGTCGTTCAGCTTGGTGCCGTAGCTTGGCACGATCTGGTGCAGTTTTTCCTGCCAGGCCGGGCTGGCTACTTTGTCCTTGAACACCTTTTGCAGCACGGTCAGCATGATCGGAGCCGCGGTGGACGCGCCTGGCGATGCACCCAACAGGCCGGCAATGGAGTTGTCGGCAGAGCTGACCACTTCGGTACCCAGCTTCAGCACGCCGCCTTGCTCTTCATCACGCTTGATGATCTGCACGCGCTGACCGGCTTGCCACAGGCGCCAGTCGGACTGCTTGGCGTTCGGGAAGTACTCTTGCAGTGCCTTGAAGCGGTCATCATCAGACAGCATCAGTTGGCCGGCGAGGTACTCGACCAGTGGGTATTCACGAATACCGACTTTGGTCATAGGCCAGATGTTGTGGGTGGTGGTGCTGGTCAGCAGGTCCAGGTACGAGCCTTCCTTCAGGAACTTGGTCGAGAAGGTCGCGAATGGGCCAAACAGAATCACGCGCTTGCCATCCAGCACACGGGTGTCCAGGTGCGGAACCGACATCGGTGGCGAACCTACCGAAGCCTTGCCGTAGGCCTTGGCCAGGTGCTGCTCGGCGATGGTCGGGTTTTCGGTCACCAGGAACGAACCACCCACCGGGAAGCCTGCGTATTCCTTGGCTTCAGGAATGCCCGACTTCTGCAGCAGGTGCAGGGCACCGCCGCCGGCGCCGATGAACACGAACTTGGCGTCGGTTTCAGTCTTGGTGCCGTCTTTGAGGTTTTTGTAGCTCACACGCCACGAACCGTCGTCGTTGCGGGTGATGTCCTGCACTTCGCTCGACAGCTTCAAGTCAAACTTCGGCGTGGTTTGCAGGTGAGCGACAAACTGGCGGGTGATCTCGCCGAAGTTCACGTCGGTACCGATCGGGCTCCAGGTGGCCGCGATTTTCTGGTTGGGATCACGCCCTTCCATCATCAACGGAACCCACTTGGCGATTTGCGCCGGGTCTTCGGAGTACTGCATGCCAGCGAACAGCGGGCTGGCCTTCAGGGCTTCGTAGCGTTTTTTCAGGAACTTGATGTTGTCATCGCCCCACACAAAGCTCATGTGCGGAGTGGAGTTGATGAACGAACGCGGGTTCTTCAACACGCCCTGCTGAACCTGCCAGGACCAGAACTGACGGGAGATCTGGAACGCTTCGTTGATCTCGACCGCTTTCGGGATCTCAACGTTGCCGTTCTTGTCTTCCGGGGTGTAGTTCAGCTCAGCCAGGGCCGAGTGACCGGTACCGGCGTTGTTCCAGCCGTTGGAGCTTTCTTCGGCCACGCCATCGAGGCGCTCGACCATCTCCATCGACCAATCCGGTTCCAGCTCATTGAGCCAGACACCCAGGGTTGCACTCATGATGCCGCCGCCGATCAGCAGCACATCGACTTTCTTTGCCTCTTCCGCGTGAACGGACGTGATCCCCATCGACAAAGCCAGCCCCAGCAGGGCAGTGTTTACTTTTTTAAACATCAGTAGCACCTATGATAAAACGCCATCCGCCCTACCGCCCCTGATCATGAGTAACCCTCGTTCACGCTACGTCAGGCAACGTACCGCGGGGTCTGCACAGTCACATAAAGGCTGCAGGGTGGGCACACAAGGCCGATGGATCGACCTCACTGTTATGTCCCTTCTGCGCTGACTTCTTATCATTATTGGCTTCAGCTACCTGGGCGACAGCCAACCGCTGGGACGTATACGGGTGTACGCACCAGGGAAAGACTAGCCCAAGACGGCGCGCAGAATATCACGCTAAACAGCGTTTATGCGCCGTTTGGCCAATTGACAGGCCTAAATCGCGGCTTTTAATGCGCCCCTGTCAAGCCTGGCAGCCGCGACCTGCGGTCACAGGCGTGGAACTCTGCCGAAAATGGCGGTTCTAGACACCTTCGTCGCGGCTTGCGTAGCATCGGCGACGTCCTTCGTGCACACCCTCCACACAGAGTTACCCATGACAATCCAGCAAACACCCGGGCACGTAATGCCCGCGCGCAGCGCCGCCAAAATGGAAGCGGCCATGGCCGTGGGCGCCTTCGCGATCGGCACCGGCGAATTCGCCATCATGGGCCTGATGCCCGACATCGCCCAGAACCTGGGCCTGAGCGAACCCCAGGTGGGCCACGCCATCAGCGCCTATGCCCTGGGCGTGATGGTCGGCGCCCCACTGCTGGCTATCCTCGGCGCCAAGCTGCTGCGCAAGCACATGCTGCTGTTGCTGATGGGCCTGTACGCCCTGGGCAACTTCGCCACCGCCTTCACCCCCACCTTCGGCTCGCTGGTGGCCTTCCGCTTTATCAGCGGCCTGCCCCACGGCGCCTACTTCGGCATCGCCGCCGTGGTCGCCTCCAGCATGGTGCCCACCGACAAACGCGCCGGCGCCGTAGCCCGCGTGATGATGGGCCTGACCCTGGCCATGCTGCTGGGCAACCCCATTGCCACCTTCCTCGGCCAACACCTGGGCTGGCGCTCGGCGTTCGCCCTGGTCAGCGTGATCGCCCTGCTCACCATCGCCCTGGTCTGGCAATTCGTGCCCCACCGCCACGACGAACAACGCAGCGACCCACGCAAAGAACTGCGCGCCTTCACCAAACCCCAGGTATGGATGGCCCTGTCCATCGGCGCGATTGGCTTTGCCGGGATGTTCTGCGTATTCAGCTACCTGGCGCCGACCATGCTGGAAGTGACCAAAGTCTCGCCGCAGTGGATCCCCTTCGGCCTTGCCGCCTTTGGCGTGGGCGGCATCATCGGCAACATTGCCGGTGGCAAACTGTTTGATCGCATGCAGTTTCGGGCGGTGGGTTTGATATTGGTATGGTCGATGGCGGTGTTGTTGTTCTTCCCCTTCGCCGCGTCTTCGCTGTGGGGCGTGCTGCTGAGCATGGGGTTGGTGGGCACCATGGTCGCGTTGGCGGCGCCGTTGCAGATTCGCCTGATGGACATTGCCCACGAAGCGCCGAGCTTGGCGGCAGCGTCCAACCATGCGGCGTTTAACCTGGCGAATGCGCTGGGACCGTGGTTTGGCGGGATGGCGATTACGGCGGGGTTGGGGTGGACCAGTACCGGCTACATCGGTGCCGCGACAGCCCTGGTGGGCCTGGGCCTCTACCTGATTGCCCGGCGGATGAAAGGCGGTCAATAACGGCTCACCTAATACCGATCAGCTAAGCGAACACAATACCAATGTGTGGAGCTGGCTTGCCTGGGAAAGCAGTGGTTCAGTTATAGATTCAGTGACTGACACGCCGCCTTCGCGAGCAAGCCCGCTCCCACAGGGATCTGGGCCGGGCGCTGATTCTGCGAGCGATACATGGCCACTGTGGGAGCTGGCTTGCCTGCGATAGCGGTGTATCAGTGACAGATGCATTAACTGACCCACCGCCATCGCGAGCAAGCCCTCTCCCACAGGGATCCGAGCCGGGCGCTGATTCTGCGAGCGATACATGGCCAATGTGGGAGCTGGCTTGCCTGCGATAGCGGTATATCAGTAACAGACGAATTAACTGACCCACCGCCACCGCAGCATCAATATTTATATCTACACAACTTCGGCACGACGCTGCACCTGTGGCGAGGGAGCTTGCTCCCGTGAAGACCTGACAGCCGACGCTTATCTCCCTGACTCCCACACTCCAACTGTGGGAGCGGGCTTGCTCGCGAAGACGGCCCGACAGCCGACGAAAATGCGGGATCAGACCGCGCACCTATCCGTTACTCAGGCAACGGCTACTTAGCGTTCTCCCCCAACGGCTGCTCACTTTGCAAAGCAGCAAAGCAAGCGAAACACTCTCGCCCCACCACCCCATCAATCATCATGCAACAACCCCGAACCATACTCCCCATAACTACTCCCCAGCCCACTGCCACCGAAATTCATCTTCGCGGCCTTGTTGGGGCTATGGTCACCAAACGCCCGGCATCCACCTGAAAAGCACGGGTCACTGCTCACGGCTGGTGAAGATGAACAAGCACTCAACATCAACGTGCCGGTGATCATCACAACTTTGACGAGGTTCGAGATCATGGTTTCAGTTCCCTATGGGCTGGAGGCGCTGGGGTCCTCTCTTGCAGGGAATCGTAGACCTCAACGGTGCAGGGAATTATGAAACTTTGCTGTGGGACAGCATGAGTTCAGGTTGCCGCCTTGGGTAAGGCGGCAGGGTTGGTTGTCAGGCTTTGACTGGGGCGGTTACAGGCGCAACTTGCTCCTGAGCTCGGTCAACGAGCAGCGAGCTCAACTCGATTAACTGCTGGATGCCCAAGGCGATGGCGCGCTGGGAGTCGTCGAGGTCAAAAGCCAAGGTGGCGGCCATTTCGTTGGCGGATGCCAGGTTTTCGGCGGCGTTGGCCAGGAGGGTTTCGGAGTCGATGGACGGGTTGACGATGAATAGGTTTTCGCTTGGGCGCTCGGTGGGCGCAGCGTCGTCGGATGGGGGCAAGTGATGGTTGATTGCGCGCTGGGCTGCGGCTTGAAGCTTGGGGCCGACGGGCGACACGCTTTGATCAAGTGAAGAACTGCGTGTGTTGTTGTGCATGGGCGAAGCTCCAAAGATTTTCGGGAGTTAAAAACTCCTTAGCAATACGGACTTCCACCTCCGGCCGCTGGGTTTGTAACGGCTTGAGGAGGTTAACTACGGGTGATCTGAGGGGCAAGCCGAGAAAATCGTGGGAAATTTCCGTAGGGGATCGTGGGCCTGAGATGCGCAGCGTACGCCTTCCCCCCCCCAACACCCGAGAGCCATCCCTGATAAACTGCGCCCCATTCGCCTCGCTGACTCAGATTCCCATGTCCTTACAAACCGCCCCACTCTCCCGCCGCTTTTCAGTCGCCCCCATGATGGACTGGACCGACCGCCACTGCCGGTTCTTCCTACGCCTGCTCTCCAAACACGCCCTGCTCTACACCGAGATGGTCACCACCGGCGCTATCCTCCATGGCGATCACGACCGCTTCCTGCGCCACAACGAAGCCGAGCACCCGCTGGCGCTGCAGTTGGGCGGCAGTGTTCCGGCTGATCTGGCCGCCTGCGCCCGAATGGCCGAGGCCGCCGGTTACGACGAAGTGAACCTGAACGTCGGCTGCCCCAGCGACCGCGTGCAGAACAATATGATCGGCGCGATCCTGATGGCGCATCCTGCCCTGGTGGCGGACTGTGTGAAGGCCATGCGCGATGCGGTGTCGATTCCGGTGACGGTGAAGCACCGTATCGGCATCAATGGGCGGGACAGTTATGCACAGTTGTGTGATTTCGTCGGGACTGTGAAGGATGCCGGTTGCACCAGTTTTACCGTGCATGCGCGGATTGCGATTCTGGAGGGGTTGTCGCCCAAGGAGAACCGGGACATTCCGCCGTTGCGTTATGACGTGGCGGCGCAGTTGAAGCGGGATTTTCCGGAGTTGGAGATTAATCTCAATGGTGGGATCAAGACGCTGGAGCAGTGCCAGGAGCATTTGCAGACGTTTGATGGGGTGATGCTGGGGCGGGAGGCTTATCACAATCCGTATCTGTTGGCGGAGGTGGACCAGCGGTTGTTTGGCAGTGAGGCGCCGGTGATTAGTCGGGCGGAGGCGTTGGCGCAGTTGCGGCCTTATATTGCTGAGCATTTGGCCAGTGGTGGGACGATGCATCACATCACGCGGCATGTGTTGGGGTTGGGCACGGGGTTTCCAGGGGCACGCAAGTTCAGGCAGTTGTTGTCGGTGGATATTCATAAGGCTGCGGATCCGTTGGCGTTGCTGGATCAGGCGGGGACGTTGTTGGAGGGGCGGTGATTGGTCGAGTGTCAGGTAGATGCTCATTGGGCGTACCGACGCTATCGCAGGCAAGCCAGCTCCCACATTTTTGCCTGGTGAGTGTCAGGTAAGTACTCATTGGGTGTACCGGCGTTATCGCAGGCAAGCCAGCTCCCACATTTTTGCCTGGTGAGTGTCAGGTAAGTACTCATTGGGTGTACCGGCGTTATC
>NZ_JBWKRA010000016.1:79577-135145 GCF_059419065.1 Pseudomonas sp. GW821-FHT07B01
CAGTTTGACCGATGGGGGCTAGGTGAATCTCAGTGGCTGGGCTGGCGTCATCGCAGGCAAGCCAGCTCCCACAGTTTGACCGATGGGGGCTAGGTGAATCTCAGTGGCTGGGCTGGCGTCATCGCAGGCAAGCCAGCTCCCACAGTTTGATCGGAGGACATCGAGCAGTTGGGGGGAACCTGTCGGCGATTCTGGCCTCCTAGTTAGCACCACTGCCGATGATTCAAACGGCCGTTTCCAGGTTATTGCCCTCGCAAACGACCTAACGCATTTGCGCCCTTGAGCGCCTGCCAGCGCTCGGGTAATGTCACTAGACCCACAGGACAGAGCACGCCCATGACTTCCAAGCTGGAACAACTCAAGCAATTCACCACCGTCGTAGCCGATACCGGCGATTTTTCCACCCTCGCCAAGCTCAAGCCGCAAGACGCGACCACCAACCCTTCCCTGCTGCTCAAGGCTGCGTCGATTCCTGGCTATGCCAAGCTGCTGGATGAGTGTGTGCAGGATTGCAACGGCGATGTGGGCCTGGCCAGTGACCGCTTTGCGGTGGCGGTGGGTCAAGAGATTCTCAAAGTCGTGCCGGGCCGTATTTCCACTGAGGTGGATGCGCGTCTGTCGTTCGACGAGGCCGCGATTCTCAAGCGTGCGCACCGTCTGATCGACCTGTACGACAAGGCTGGGGTTGGCCGTGACCGCGTGCTGATCAAGATCGCCTCCACCTGGGAAGGCATCCGTGCCGCCGAGAAGCTGGAAAAAGAAGGCATCCAGACCAACCTGACGCTGCTGTTCTCGTTTGCCCAGGCCGTGGCTTGTGCCGAAGCGGGTGTGTTTTTGATTTCGCCGTTCGTGGGCCGTATCTACGACTGGTACAAGAAGGCCAACGGCAACGACTATACCGGCTCCGATGACCCGGGCGTGCAGTCGGTGACGCGCATCTACAACTACTACAAGGCTAACGGCTACAAGACCGTGGTGATGGGTGCGAGCTTCCGTAACCTCAGCCAGATCGAAGAGCTGGCCGGGTGTGATCGCCTGACCATCAGCCCGGACCTGTTGGAGAAGCTGGCAGCCGATGAAGGCAAGCTGGAGCGCAAGTTGGCGCCAGGCCATGCCGGTGAGGCCCGTGTGCATATGACTGAAGCGCAGTTCCGTTGGGAATCCAACGAGGACGCGATGGCGACTGAGAAGCTGGCGGAGGGGATTCGTCAGTTTGCTCGGGACCAAGAGAAGCTGGAGGCGTTGTTGTCGGCCAAGCTGTAAAGGCAGATAGCGGCAAAAAGGGCGGCACCTGTGAGGGTGTCGCCCTTTTTTGTGCGTCGGTGTCACCGCCGTACAGTGTGGGAGCTGGCTTGCCTGCGATAGCGGTGGGCCAGCCAACACTTCATCGACTGACAGTGCGCAATCGCAGGCAAGCCAGCTCCCACATTGGACTGTGTGTGTTTGAGCAGGGAGGCCGTCAGTGCCGCTCGAGGGCGTTGACGAGGTCGTGGAAGGCTTCGCGGTTGGACTCATTCAAGCCCATCAGGATTTTGTGCGCTTCCAGCACCTTGACCCGCACCACTTCCTCGGACTGGTCCTGGGACGGCAGGTCGGTGAGGCATTCCGGGCAGGGGATTGGGCGATCAACGATGTTGAATACCTGGTCAAAACCCATGGACTGCAACAGACGGGTGATGTCTTCGTGGGTGGTGACCACGGTCGGCAACAGGCCGACCTTCTGCCGCGACAGAATGGACAACTTGGCCAACAGGCCCAGGGTGGTGCTATCGATGCTGCGCGTTTCGGTCAGGTCGATCACGATCGCCGAGAAGTTCAGCGCGGTGAAGATCCGCTCGATCGTCGCATCCAGGGCCGAACACAAGGTCAGGCGCACTTCACCGACAAACTTCAGGACGAAGGTCCCGTCTTGCTCGGCGAATTGGATTCTTCCGGTACTCATCAAAGATTCCTGCTCAACACCAATAGGGCGATATCATCCGGCATCTCCCCTAGCGTGGCCAATCCAAAAACCTGCCGCAGGCCATCCAGGCTGCCGCCCGCCGACTTGACCTTTTGGGGCAAGGCGGCTTCTTTCTCTTTGAGTGTAGGCTCTGGCAAAAGGTCCAGGATGCCGTCGGACATCAGCGTCAGGCTGAAGGTCGGCGGCAGTTCCAGGATGTGGTCTTCGTAGGTGGCTTCGTTAAACAAGCCTACGGGCAGGCCACGCCCTTCCAGGTAGCGCACACTGTCAGGAGTGTACAAAACAGGCATCGGCAGGTGACCGCCAATGCTGTAGGTCAAAAGACCGGTTTCTTCGTCGATCACGCCGCCGACCATCGTCACGTGCTTGCCCAGCTTGCAGCTGATCAGGCCCCGGTTGATGTGGCCCAGCACCTCGGAGGGGGTGAACTCCGGCAAGGTGCCATTGCGCTTGGACTCGAACAACAGCCGTGTGGTCATGAACTTCAACAACACGGTGACAAAAGCCGAAGACGCGCCGTGGCCCGAAACGTCGGCCAGGTAGAACGCCACGCGGCGCTCATCGACGCGGAAATAGTCGACGAAATCACCCGACAGGTACAACGACGGGATGATCTGGTGGGCAAACTTGAATTCGTCAATCGTCCAGGGGCTCACCGGCAGCATGTTCATCTGCACCTGGCGACCGGCGTTCTGGTCTTCCTGCAGCAGGTTCAGGCTGGCTTCGAGCTCGCGGTTGGCGGTCTCGAGCTTTTCGCGGTAGCGCTGGTTTTCCAAAAGCAGGCGTGCACGGTCCAGGGCGCGGCGCACCGAGTGCTCCAGCACAGCCAGGTCTTCCAGGGGCTTGATCAGGTAATCGGCAGCGCCCAGGCGCAGGGCTTCGACGGCGTCGTTCATGACCCCGGCACCGGACACGACAATCACCGGCGTTTGCGGGGCAAGGTCGGTCACCTGGCGAATCAGCTCCAGCCCGCCCATCTGGGGCATGCGCAGGTCGCAGATCACAAGGTCGGGCTTGTCGCGCTCGAATACCTGGAGACCCTGTTGGCCATTACTGGCCTGCAGGACGCTGAAGCCACTGTCTTCCAAGTAGGCCGCGAGGCTCGCGCGCACTACTTCGTCGTCATCGATTATCAGCAGCGTGGCACTGGTTTTTTGCATGTGGGCAAACGGCGCCAGAATTAGGTTGGCGTAGGCGGCTCGGCAATGGCCGGGCTCACGTACTGGATTCGCTTTCTAGCCTCTCTGTCCTACAAAGCATTGGGATTTGGCCCATGCACAACGGTAAAGCAGAGGTGCCCTTCTAAGGCGCAGACGGTACTCCCATCCGTGAGGGGTTTCAAGCTCATGCCGATGGTCGCCGGGCGTCTTTACACCGCAAATCACCGGGAGTTATAAGAACCCTCACAACCACAACGCAAAGTAAGGATGGATGCTGTGAGCGAACACGAGCGCGACTACGCCGAAAAACGCGATTTCATCCGCATGCGAATAGATGCCGATGTGTCTTTGATCCATGCCGGGCAGGAGATTGCCGGTACCTGCGTGGACCTCTCCAGTTCCGGCATGCAGGTGCAGGCACCTCGCCAGTTCACGGTGGGTGACCTGCTGACCGTGCGCATTGATTCAGAACACGCTGCCCTCAAAGGCCTTGAGGCCGATACAGAGGTGGTGTGGACCAAGGCGGTAGGCGATGACCAGCATCTGGGCCTCAAGATTCTGAAAATGCGCTAACGCAGCATCCAGCCCCTGCGCAAGGGTGACGCGGAGCGTCACGGGATGCGTTCCCACGCGGAACGTGGGGAACGATCAGCGCGCACAAAAAAGGCGACCCTAAAGGTCGCCTTTTTCATTTCAAAACGTCACAGCTTAAAAGTCGTCAACGACCTTGCCGTCCTTGACCTTGAACTCGCGGTTCTGCAGGTAAGCGTTACGAATGAAGGTGTACTTGTCGCCGCTGATCAGCTTTTCGCTGTCGAGCAGGCTGGCGCGCACGTCGACCACGTTGAGGCCGAAGGTGCTGTTACGCCAGCCGATGTCGTTCATGTAGCGGTACGGTTGGGTGTAGCTGTCGACGTATTTGGACGGCGCATCACGCAAGGTGCTTGGGCCCAGCAACGGGATCATCACGTACGGGCCGCTGCCCACGCCCCAGTAGCCCAGGGTCTGGCCGAAGTCTTCATCGCTGCGCTGCAGCCCCATTTTGGTGCCGACGTCAATAAAGCCCAGAACGCCAAATGTGGTGTTGACCAACAAGCGGGCGGTGTCGACGCCTGCATTGTGCGGCTTGAGTTGCAGCACGTTGTTGGCCAGGTTGCCGACATCACCGATGTTGCGGAAGAAGTTGTGAACGCCGTCCTGCACAAATTGTGGGGTGACGAACTGATAGCCCTGGGCGATTGGCTTGAGGGCATAGGTGTCAACGGTGTCGTTGAAGGTGAAGATGGGGCGGTTGACGCTTTCCCACGGGTCATCTTCCGAGGCCGCTTGGGCAGCGAAAGGCGCCAACAGGATGGTGGCACACACCGATAGCTGAGCGAAGTACTGGCTCCAGCGCATAGCTTTTGCTCCTTGAATGGTCTGTCATGGGCGCTATGCCCTGAATAAGGCTGTCAGTATATGACGGAAGTGCCGACTTAGGCAGCTACCTAGAATCGTCTTAGGGAAAATGCACAAAATTCCTACAAATATCGACAGTGTCATCCCCTTGTCATGCCACCCCGATAGCGTGGCAGCTATTTCAGGGACGTTCAGATGCCACACGCCGAGATTGCCGTCGCCGCCGCCCCCTCATTGACCGCCGTGTTATTTGGCCTGAGTGGCTGCCTGGTGGATTTTGGTTCCCTGGCGCGCACCGACTCACCTTGCGCCGACGCCGAGGCCACGCCAGGCGCGTTGAAAATCCTGCGCAGTCTCAAAGAACAAGGCGTGCCCTGCGCCTGGCTGGACGAACTGCCTCCCGCCGTGACCACGCCACTCTGCGCCGGCCTGCCTGGCTGGCTCAAGGCGGCCTCGCCCTCCTCCATTCGCTGGCCCGCGCCCCACGCTTGCTGGCAAGCCCTGATGGAGTTGAACATCGAACGCCTGGAAGGCTGCGTACTGGTCAGCGGCGAGCCGCGTCTGCTGCAATCGGGCCTGAATGCCGGTTTGTGGACCATCGGCCTGGCCTCCTGCGGTTCGCTCTGCGGCCTGTCGCCCCAGCAATGGCAGGCGCTGACCGAGCAGCAACGCGAACACAAGCGCGGCAAGGCCACGGTGGCGCTCTATGGCCTGGGTGTGCATTCGGTGATCGACCACCTCGGCGAACTCGGCACCTGCCTGGCCGACATCCGCCTGCGCCAGCTCAAGGGCGAGAAGCCCTGATCGAGATCATGCACAGTTGGCCGCAGTGGATTAATCTACAGGTCAGCCCGTAGACCTTTCACGGCGTGCCGCGGTCTATGCCAGTGCCTATCGATAAAAGGAAAGAACGTCATGCCTGATCGCGAGAAGTTACAACAGCAGGCCGATATTGTGCGTGAGCAACTGGAGAACCATCCCGAGTTGCCCGCCGAGAAACGTCAAGCATTGGAAGAGTTGATCGCCAAATTCGAAGTCCAGTTGGAAATGGAACCGGCCACCCAGACGCCCAGCATCGCTGACGATGTGAACCGGGCAGTGGAAGGTTTTGAACTGGACCATCCAGGCATTGCCGGGACGTTGCGCAATATCGTGCTGACCCTTGGCAATATCGGCATCTAACACGAGCCCAAGCCAAACACAAAACCAAATGTGGGAGCTGGCTTGCCTGCGATAGCGGTGTATCAGTCACTTGATGAATGACTGAAAGATCGCAATCGCAGGCAAGCCAGCTCCCACAGTTTTTTGTATGAAGGCTTACTGACGCGCCAGCCGCACGTTCAGGAACTGGGTGTTCTCAGTGCTGCGATACGGGTTGATATCCAACCCACCCCGGCGCACATAGCGTGCATACACCGTCAACTTCTCCGGCTTGAGCAAGCGCTGCAAGTCCAGAAAGATCCGCTCCACACACTGCTCATGAAAGTCCGAGTGCTGGCGAAAGCTGACGATATATTCCAGCAGGCTGGCGTGATCCAGCGCCGCACCACGGTATTCCACCACCACACTGCCCCAGTCAGGCTGGCTGGTCACCGGGCAGTTGGATTTGAGCAGGTGGCTGTGCACGCTCTCCTCCACCACGCGCGAATCATCGCAACGCAGCAGTTCCGGGCGCGGGTGTTCGTAGCTGCTGACGTTGATATCCAGGCCGTCAATGCACACGCCCGGCAACGCCATCACGCCTTCGGCCTCGATGTCGGCCAGGCTGCGAATGCGCACGTTCACGGGCTTGCCGGCCGCAGCGCTGAGGTCGGTGCGCAGGGTGGCTTCAAGGCTGGACGTATCGGCAAACGCGGTCTGGTTCAGCGAGTTGAGGTACAGCTTGAACGACTTGGACTCGATGATGTTTGGCGAGTCGGCCGGAATGCTGAATTCACCGATGGCTACCACCGGCTTGCCCGAGGGCAACAGCCAGGACAGTTCGAAGCAGTTCCAGAAATCCACGCCCTTGTACGGCAGGGTCTCGGCGCTCAGGCCCAGCTCGGCCCACTTGGCGGCGCGTGGAATCGGGAACAACAACGAAGGCGTGTAAGTGCTGATGTATTCACTGGACTTGCCCAGCGGCGAATGTTCGGCTGCGGGATGCATGGCGGAAACCTGGCTAAATAAACCGCGCCAGTCTACCAGCCTTTGCTCCCGCCCTTAACAAACGCCTCACTCAACGGTCAGTTTGCCGACCATGCCCGCCTGGTAATGCCCAGGCAGGTTGCAGGCGAACTCAAGGCCTGTGGCCTGCTTGAACGTCCAGGTCAGTTCGGCCGTCTTGCCCGGCTCCACCAACACACTGTTGGGATCGTCGTGCTTCATGCCGCCCATGTCGCCGTGGCCCATGGCGCTGTGATCCATCTTGCCCATGCCGGTGGCGGTGAGCATGCCACTGGCTTGCATCTGCAACATCTCTTTCTGGTGGGCGGCATGCATGGCCGCGTCACCCAGGTTGAACTCATGCAGCAACTGGCCTTTGTTGACCAGCACGAAGCGCACGGTTTCACCGGCCTTGACGTCCAGGGACTTGGGCTCAAAGGCAATGTCCCGCAGCGTGACTTCAACGGTGCGCGTGGCTTTATCCGCCGGGGCCGGCTGGCCGAACGCGTAGGTGTGAGTCGCATCCGCCAGTGCATTGAAACTCAACGCCAACAGGCAGCCCGCCAATAACTGGGGTGTACGCAACGCCATCTTTCACTCTCCAAAATAGGTATCCAGCTTGGGCAACACTTTAAGATGGCCTCGCTGCCAGCCAGCTGACTGCTAGATTACAACTTTGTCAGCTTGCGCCCATACCCCGGAGCCCAGGGTATAAAGGCCGGCGTCCACCTTGACCAAGAGCCCTACATGAAACTGCTGATCGTCGAAGACCAACCCAAAACCGGTCATTACCTGCGTCAGGGCCTGGCCGAAGCGGGCTTTACCACCGAACTGGTGGCCGACGGCACCAGTGGCCAGCACTTGGCGCTAACGGGCGACTATGACTTGTTGATCCTCGATGTGATGCTGCCCGGCCGCGATGGCTGGCAAATCCTGCAGGCGGTGCGCAGTGCCGGCCTGGACATCCCGGTGCTGTTCCTCACCGCTCGCGATGCCGTAGAAGACCGAGTACATGGCCTGGAGCTGGGCGCCGACGATTACCTGGTCAAACCCTTCGCGTTTTCCGAACTGCTGGCGCGGGTGCGCACCTTGTTGCGCCGTGGCAGCAGCATGCCGCAGGAGACCACGCTGCAACTGGCCGACCTGAGCCTGGACTTGATCCGCCGCCGTGTCGAGCGCAGCGGCCAGCGCATCGACCTCACCGCCAAGGAGTTCGCCTTGCTGGAGCTGCTGCTACGCCGCCAGGGCGAAGTGCTGCCCAAGACGCTGATCGCCTCCCAGGTGTGGGACATGAATTTCGACAGCGACACCAACATCATCGAAGTCGCCATTCGCCGCCTGCGCCTGAAAGTCGACGACAATTTCCCCAATAAGCTGATCCACACCGTGCGCGGCATGGGTTACGTGTTGGAGGAACGGTTCACGTGATCAAGCGCCTGTCCCTGACCAGCCGCCTGGCGCTGCTGTTTGCCGCCTGCACGGCGGTGGTCTCGTTGATCGCCGGGGTGTTGTTCAACCGGGCCAGCGAGGCGCATTTCATGGAGCTGGACCAGCAACAGCTCGAAAGCAAACTGGTGGCCCTGCGCAGCACCTTGCAGGGTGTCGCCTCACCGGAAGACCTCGCCCGGCGAACCCCTCAACTGCGCGCCGAACTCGATCACCAGCCCGACCTCGCCTTGCGCATCACCGGAGCTGGGCAACGTTGGCTGGACGGCGCGCCACACCTTCCCTTGCCCCAAGCACCCGGCCTGCACAGCCTGCAATACGCAGGCACCGACTATCGCGTATTCATCGCGCCCTTGACGCCCAGCCAACTGGATTCGCCACAACTGACCCTGATCCTCGACATCACCCACCACCAGCACTTTCTGCAACGCATGCAACGCTTGATCTGGCTGACCGTCGGCCTCTCGGCCCTGGCCACTGCCCTGCTCGGCGCCTGGGCTGCGCGCAGTGGCTTGCGACCGCTGCGGCGCATGGGCGAAGTGGCCGCCAGTGTCTCCGCCCACTCCCTCACGCAACGCTTACCCCAAGAACAAATGCCGGTGGAGCTCGCGGAACTGGCCCAGGCCGTCAACGCCATGCTGGCCCGCCTCGATGATGCGTTCCAGCGCCTGTCCGCCTTCAGCGCAGATATTGCCCACGAACTGCGCACACCGCTGTCTAACTTGCTGACCCAGACCCAAGTCATCCTCACCCAGCCACGCCCGCTGGAGGATTACCGCGAGGCGCTGCACAGCAACCTGGAAGAGCTGCAATGGATGGCGCAACTGGTCAACGACATGCTGTACCTGGCCAAAGCTGACCACGGCTTGCTGATGCCCAGCCGAGAAGCTCTGGATTTGGGCGATGAGGTCGACGCACTGTTGGAGTTCTTTACCCTGCTGGCGGAGGACGCACAGGTGACGCTGGTGCGCGAAGGCACCGCCCAGACGATGGGCGATCGCGGTATGTTGCGTCGGGCCTTGTCGAATCTGCTGGATAACGCGCTGCGGTTTACCCCACCGGGCGGTGAAGTGCGGGTGCGGATCGAGAGTGGCGTGACACTGACGGTTGAGAACAGCGGGGAAGGCATTCCTGCGTCGTTACTGCCGAGGCTGTTTGACCGGTTCTACCGAGCCGACCCGTCGAGGCGCGCAGGCAGCAGTGAACATGCGGGGCTGGGGTTGGCGATTACCCAGTCGATTGTACGGGCGCATGGCGGGAGGATTTATTGTGAGTCGCAGGCGGGCTGGACAAGGTTTGTGATTGAGTTGCCCAAGGGCGACTGCTGATCGTTCCCACGCTCCGCGTGAGAATGCATTCCGGGACGCTCTGCGTCCTAACAGCGGACGCGGAGCGTCCGGTGAGGCGTTCCCACGCAGAGCGTGGGAACGAGCGGGTTACGAATACCTGAGGGCGTGCGCCGGCTCAATCTTCGCCGCCCGATACGCTGGGTAAATCGTCGCCAAGAAGCTCAACACAAACCCCGCCGAGCAAATCAGCAACACATCCCCACCTTGCAGCTCCGAAGGCAGGTTGCTGACAAAGTACACATCCGAGCTGAAGATATGCTGCCCGCTCACCCGCTCCAGCCAGCCCACCAGCTCACTCACGTTCAGCGCCGCAATCACCCCCAGCACGCCGCCGATCAAGGTGCCGACCACACCAATCACGGTACCCTGCACCATGAAGATCGCCATAATCTGCCGAGGTGTGGCGCCGATGGTACGCAGGATGGCGATGTCCGCGCCCTTGTCGTTCACCACCATGATCAAGGTGGCGATGATGTTGAACGCGGCCACGGCGACGATCATCAGCAGCAGCAGGCCGATCATGGTCTTTTCCATTTTCATCGCGCTGAACAGGCTGCCCTGGGTGTGGGTCCAGTCATCCGGCTTGTAAGCCGCGCCCAGGCTGGCGGCGATATCTGCCGAGACTTTGGGCGCTGCATACAGGTCCTTCACCGCCAGGCGCACGCTTTGCACCTGGTTGGGCTGCCAATGCTGGATTTCAGCGGCGTCGGCCATGTGGATCAGGGCCATGGAGCCATCCAGTTCGGCGCCGACCTTGAAGATGCCCACCACATTCAGGCGCTGCATGCGCGGGGTGATACCGCCCGGGGCGCTGCTGAGCTCCGGCACGATCAGGGTCAGCTTGTCGCCCACGTTCAGGCGAAAACGCCGCGCAGTGATATCACCGACCACCACACCGAACTCGCCAGGTTTGAGGTCGTCGAGTTTGCCGCGCACGATGTGCTGGGCCACGATCGACACCTTGCCTTCCTGGGCCGGGTCGACGCCACTGATCTCGATCGGCTGCATCGCGCCCTTATAGGAAAACATGCCATCCATCTGGGTGAAGGGCACAGCGGCGGTGACTTGCGGATTCTTCATCGCGGCCGCGGCCACCGGCTGCCAATCATCAATCGGCTTTACGCCGACGATGGTGGCGTGGGGCACCATGCCGAGGATGCGCGAGCTCATTTCACGCTGAAAGCCGTTCATTACCGAAAGCACCACGATCATCGCCAGTACGCCCAGGGCGAGGCCGATCATCGAGGTCATCGAGATAAACGAGACAAAACGGTTGCGGCGCTTGGCGCGGGTATAGCGCGTGCCGATAAAAATCGATAACGGTCTGAACATTCGCGGGCACCGTTGGAAAAATGAAAAAGCCCGGCCTCAAAAAACCGGGCTTGCAACAGGTCAGATAGCGACCAGATGACCTTCCTGCAAATGCAGTACGCGGTCCATCTGCCGGGCCATGCTCATGTCATGGGTCACCACCAGGAACGCGGTGCGCATCTGGGTGCTCAACTCCAGCATCAAGTCCTTGATGCCCTGGGCGGTGTGGGAGTCGAGGTTGCCGGTCGGCTCGTCGAGCATCACCAGGCCCGGGTTGTTCACCAGGGCACGGGCAATCGCCACGCGCTGGCGCTCACCACCGGACAACTCCGCCGGTTTGTGCTCCAGGCGATGACCCAGGCCGACGCGCTCGAGCAAGGCCGTGGCACGCTGACGCGCTTCAGGAATCGCGGTCTTGCCGATCAACAGCGGCATGCACACGTTTTCCAGGGCGGTGAATTCCGGCAGCAAGTGGTGGAACTGGTACACAAAGCCCAACGAGCGATTGCGCAGTTGGCCGCGGGCCTTTTCATTCAACGCCGACAGTTCTTCACCGGCCAGCCATACGCTGCCCTGGGACGGCGTATCGAGGCCGCCCAGCAGGTTGAGCAAGGTACTCTTGCCGGAACCGGAACTGCCGACGATCGCCACACGCTCGCCAGGGTGCAGTTCAAGCTGCAGGTTGGACAGCACCACCACCGACTCCGGGCCTTCCTCGTAGGATTTGCCCAGGTTGCGGCAGCTCAGGATTGCTTTTTCACTCATGCCCGATTCACTCATAACGTAATGCCTGTGCTGGCTGGGTACGTGCCGCGCGCCAGGCTGGATACAGGGTGGCAAGGAAGCTCAGGACCAACGCAGCGCCGCCCACCATCAGCACGTCCTGGGTTTGCACCTGGGACGGCAAGTAATCGATGAAGTAGACGTCGGCGTTGAGAAACTTGTGGCCGATCACCTTTTCAAGCAGGGCGATGGCGGCGCTGACGTTCAGCGCGGCCAAAATGCCCACCGCCGTGCCGATCAAGGTGCCAACCACGCCGATCACGGTGCCCTGCACCATGAAGATCGCCATGATCTGCCCCGGCGTGGCGCCCAACGTACGCAGGATGGCGATGTCGCCCTTCTTGTCGTTCACCACCATCACCAGCGTGGAGATGATGTTGAAGGCCGCCACGGCGACGATCAGCAACAACAACAGGCCGATCATGGCTTTTTCCATGCGGATGGCCTGATACAGGTTGCCGTGGGTGCGGGTCCAGTCGCGGGCGTAGTACTCGGTCTCACCCAGGTGCTGGGCAATTTCCCAGGCACCGCGCGGCGCATCGAACAGGTCGTTGAATTTCAGGCGCAGGCCCTGCACCTGGTCGGGCTGCCAGCGATGCAGGCGGGCTAGGTCGGTGAGGTTGGTCAGGCCGATGTAACCGTCGATCTCGCCAGCGCCGACGTGGAAGGTGCCCACCACGGTAAAGCGCTTCATGCGCGGGAACATGCCGGCCGGGGTCACGGTGACTTCCGGGGCGACGAAGGTCAGCTTGTCGCCAACCCCCACGCCCAGCTTGGCCGCGGCCTTGTCACCGATGACGATGCCAAAGCTGCCGGGCGCCAGCGCGTCGAGCTTACCTTGCAGCATGAACTTGTCGATGATCGAGACGTTGTGTTCCTGGGCCGGGTCGATGCCGTTGAGCAGGATCTTCTGCACTTTGCCGTCGTTGGTCAGCAACCCCTGCATCTGGGTAAACGGCGCGACCGCCACCACCTTGGGGTTCTGCTGGACCTTGGCGGCCAGGCTTTGCCAGTCGTTGATGGGCGCATCGCCCTCGATGGTCGCGTGGGGCACCATGCCCAGCACGCGGGTGCGCATCTCATGATCGAAGCCGTTCATCACCGACAGCACCACGATCATCACGACCACGCCCAGGGCGAGACCGATCATCGAGGTCAAGGAAATGAACGACACAAAATGATTGCGACGCTTTGCACGGGTATAACGCGTGCCGATAAATACGAAGAGAGGTCTGAACATGTCGGGGCTTGTTCGGAGGAAAAGAAGACGTCCCGGTGGCGGGGTCTGGTCAGCAGCTTTACACTCAGACCATTACCGTTACCTGGGGTTCGCCATGTCGACATTAGATGAAGAAGAGCGCCGCGAATACTACCGTATCGACGACATGATCGCACTTCAAATCAAACCCCTGTCGGGCCCCGACGCGGCGAGCAAGGAAGTGTTGCTGGATGATTCACCGCTGTTCAATCTGCTCAGCGAGCTGCACTTGAGCGAATTCGAAGCCCAGCACCTGCTGCGCCAGATCAGCGAGAAAGACCGCAGCCTGGCGGCCTTCCTCAAAGTGCAGAACAAACGCCTGGATCTGCTCAGCCAGGTCATGGCTCGCGGCTTGCTGAACGAGGTGGGTGCGCCGCAACCGGTGATCCTCTCCGAGGGCGGTGTCGACTTCCAGCACCCGACACCGCTGGCCGCCGACACTCACCTGGCGGTCAAGCTGGTGCTGATGCCCCAGGCGCTTGGCCTGTTGCTGCGCGCGCGGGTGACCCATTGCGACCCCAAGGGCGACGGCTTTGATGTGGGCACGGAGTTCGAGTCCATGACCGATGCTCAGCGCCAACTACTGGCGCGCTATATCCTGCAGAAACAGGCCCAGGAACGCCGCCTGGCGCGAGAACAAAGCGAAGACCTCTGAATGCGTATTCACGACGCCAGCCATCCTGGCGCAAAGGAGCAACTGTGACCCTGATTTACGGCCACCGCGGTGCCAAAGGCGAAGCACCGGAAAATACCCTGACCAGTTTTCAGGAATGTCTCAAGCACGGCGTACGTCGGTGCGAACTGGACCTGCACCTGTCCATGGACGGCGAGCTGATGGTCATCCACGACCCGACCCTCAAGCGCACCGCCGACCGGCGCGGCAAGGTGGTCGAGTACTCGGCGGCCGACCTAGTGAAGATGGACGCGCGCAAAGGCGGCCCAGGCTGGGTAAGCCCCTGCCCGATTCCACGCCTGGAGGAGTTGTTCGAACAGTGCGACTTCGATCACTGGCAACTGGAAGTCAAAAGCGCCTCGCGCACCCGTGCCGCCACCACTGTGCTGGCGATTCGCGAAATGGCTGTGCGCTTTGGCTTGATGGACAAGGTCACGGTCACGTCAAGCTCGCGGGAAGTGCTCAAGGCCGCCGTGGAACTCACCCCGGACCTGTCACGCGGGCTGGTCGCCGAATATGCCTGGCTCGACCCGCTGAAGGTCGCGCAGAACTACGGCTGTGAGTATTTGGCATTGAACTGGACGCTGTGCACCCCCGAGCGGCTGGAAAAAGCCCAGCGCCAGGGCTTGCATGTGTCCGTGTGGACAGTCAACGAACCTGCGCTGATGCGCAGGCTCGCCGACTTCGGCGTAGATAGCCTGATTACAGACTTTCCCGGTTTGGCCACTGCCACCCTCGAGAATTACTGAAATCGGTCTCCCCGGCCGGCTCAGGCCACCGGCCGGAGCCGCTCAAAAAAGCCGGTTGAGGCCGTCGTAGGCCGCTACCCGATAGGCTTCGGCCATGGTCGGGTAGTTGAAGGTGGTGTTGACGAAATACTTGAGGGTATTTTGCTCACCTGGCTGGTTCATGATCGCCTGGCCGATGTGCACGATCTCCGAGGCCTGGTAGCCGAAGCAATGCACGCCGAGTACTTCCAGGGTTTCGCGGTGGAACAGGATTTTCAGCATGCCTTGCGGCTCACCGGCAATCTGCGCACGCGCCATGCTCTTGAAGAACGCCTTGCCCACTTCGTAAGGCACCTTGGCCTTGGTCAGTTCGTGCTCGTTCTTGCCGATCGAGCTGATCTCGGGAATCGTGTAGATCCCGGTCGGCACGTCGTTCACGTAGCGCCAGCTGCCATTGTCGACAATGCTGCCAGCGGCCGAGCGGCCCTGGTCATGGGCGGCACTGGCCAGGCTTGGCCAGCCGATCACGTCACCGGCGCCGTAGATGTTCGGCACGCAGGTGCGGTAGTTCTCATCCACTTCGATCTGGCCACGGCTGTTGACCTTGACCTCGATGTTTTCCATGCCCAGCTTGTCGGTGTTACCGGTACGGCCGTTGCACCACAGCAAGGCGTCGGCCTTGATCTTCTTGCCGGACTTGAGGTGCAGGATCACCCCGTTGTCCAGGCCCTCGACCCGCTCGTACTCTTCGTTATGGCGCACGGTGATGTTGTTGTTGCTGAAGTGGTAGCTCAACGCCTGGGAGATTTCCGAGTCGAGGAAGCTGAGCAACTGGTCACGGTTGTCCACCAGTTCGACCAGTACACCCAGGCCACTGAAGATCGAGGCGTATTCACAGCCGATCACGCCGGCGCCGTAGATGATCAGTTTGCGCGGGGTATGGCCCAGGCTCAGGATGGTATCGCTATCGTAGATACGCGGGTGGTGGAAATCGATATCCGCCGGGCGATACGGGCGCGAACCGGTGGCGATGATGATGTGCTTGGCCACCAGCTTCTCGACCACGCCGTTGGCGCAGACCACTTCGACGGTTTGCTCATCGGCAAAACTGCCGGTGCCGAAGAACAGGTCGACGCGGTTACGGGCGTAGTAGCCGGTACGCGAGGCGACTTGCTTGGAGATGACTTTTTCAGCGCTTTTCAGTACGTCCGGGAAGGAGAACCAGCGCGGCTCACCAATGGCCCGGAACATCGGGTTGGTATTGAACTGCATGATCTGCCGTACCGAGTGACGCAATGCCTTGGACGGGATGGTACCCAGGTGGGTGCAGTTACCGCCGACCTGGCGACGGCTATCGACCATCGCCACCTTGCGCCCTGCTTTGGCAGCGTTCATCGCCGCACCTTCTCCAGCTGGGCCGGAACCCAGTACCACCACGTCGTAGTTGTAGACAGCCATGCGTACTCCTCAGAACAGGCCAGGCGTACGATTGGACGCCGGGCTAAATCATGCCGCGGCCAGCGAGCATGAAGGACAATTTGGCTCAAGTGTGTGAACCGGGGCACAGTCTATAGAAGGCCGAGCGCCGCGAACATTAACCCTTGGTCGCGTCGTAGGCCAGTGTTGCCATACTACAGGACGCACATCAGCGCCGAATTCAGGATGAGCCATTATGCGACAACTATTTTTCTGTTTGATGCTGATGGTGTCGCTCACGGCGCACGCCAACGACGCACAGCGGCTCAAGCAAGCAAGCTTCCCCGCACAGGTCGCGGGGCTGGCCCTGAAAAACCAGGCGGTGTTCAACTATCTCTGGGCGGATGTGTATGCCGCCGCGCTGTATGCACCCGCTGACCTGCCGGCAAAGCAGGCCTGGGACCAGCAGAAGGCTGTGCGCCTGGCGCTGTATTACTTTCGCGACATTGACCGCGATGATGTGATCAAGGCGGCCACCGTCACCTTGGAGCGCCAGCAAGCCAATGCCGGGTTGAACCCAGAGATAGCCAAGCTGCACGCGCGCTTTCGGGATATTCGCAGCGGTGATCGCTATGCCCTGGATTTTCGTCCGGGGCGCGGGTTGAATCTGGAAATTAATGGGCAGGTGGTGTTCAGCAGCCCAGATGCTGAGTTAGCGAAGGCCTACCTGGGTATCTGGCTGGCGTCCAAAGGGCTGTCGGACAGTTTGCGCAACACGCTACTCAAGTGATGGAGGTCTTGACCTTTCCATCGTCATCGCGGGCAAGCCCGCTCCCACAGGTAAATGCATTTCAACTGTGGGAGCTGGCTTGCCTGCGATAAGGCCCTCCCAGACACCACAAAACCCACAGGCATAAAAAAGCCCCGAACCAGTCGGGGCTTTTTCATTCAGCGCACAGGCTTAGCGCGGAAACGCAGGCGGGTTGACCCCAGCCATGTCTTCCATCACGCGAACCACCTGGCAGCTGTAGCCGAACTCGTTGTCATACCACACGTACAGCACAACACGGTTGTCCTGGGTGATGGTCGCTTCGGCGTCCACCACACCGGCGTGGCGCGAGCCAACGAAGTCGGTGGAGACCACTTCCTGAGAATTGACGAAGTCGATCTGCTTATGCAGGTCGGAGTGCAGCGCCATGTAGCGCAGGTACTCGTTCATCTCTTCACGGGTGGCGGCTTTCTCAAGGTTGAGGTTGAGAATGGCCATCGACACGTTCGGCGTCGGTACACGGATCGCGTTACCGGTCAGCTTGCCGGCCAGTTCAGGCAGGGCCTTGGCAGCAGCGGTGGCAGCACCGGTCTCGGTGATCACCATGTTCAACGCGGCGCTACGGCCACGGCGATCGCCCTTGTGGAAGTTGTCGATCAGGTTCTGGTCGTTGGTGTACGAGTGAACGGTTTCAACGTGGCCGTTAACGATGCCGAACTTGTCATTCACCGCCTTGAGCACCGGCACGATGGCGTTGGTGGTGCAGGACGCGGCGGACACGATCTTGTCGTCAGCGGTGATTTCAGCGTGGTTGATGCCGTGCACGATGTTCTTGAGCTTGCCTTTGCCAGGCGCGGTCAGCACAACGCGGTCAACACCCGGGCAAGCCAGGTGCTGGCCCAGGCCCTCGGCATCACGCCATACGCCGGTGTTGTCCACCAGCAGGGCGTTCTGGATGCCGTACTGGGTGTAATCCACCTCGGTCGGGTTCTTCGCGTAGATCACCTGGATCAGGTTACCGTTGGCGGTGATGGTGTTGTTTTCTTCGTCAATGGTGATGGTGCCATTGAACGAGCCGTGTACGGAGTCGCGACGCAGCAGGCTGGCGCGCTTGGTCAGGTCGTTCTCGGCGCCTTTGCGCACCACGATGGCACGCAGGCGCAGGCCGTCGCCGCCACCGGTTTTCTCGATCAGGATGCGCGCCAGCAGGCGGCCGATACGGCCAAAGCCGTACAGCACCACGTCGGTGCCTTTACGGGCGGCAGCGTTTTGCTGGCCAACCACATCGGCCATTTCTTCACGCACGAACTGCTCGGCGGTGCGGCCAGCGCCTTCTTTGCGGAATTTGTAGGCCAACTTGCCCAGGTCTACCGAAGCCGCGCCGAGCTTGAGCTCGCTCATGGCTTTGAGCAGCGGGAATGTTTCGTGGACGGAGAGTTCGCTGTCGTCGGCGGAGCGATGGCGCGCAAAGCGGTGAGCTTTGAGAATCGCGATGACAGACTGGTTGATCAGGCTGCGGCCATAGATCGAGCTCACCACATTGTTATTGCGGTACAGCTGACCGATAAGCGGAATCATCGCTTCAGCGAGTGCTTCACGGTCGATCCATTCACCAAGACACTGGTCGGGCTTCTGAGTCACGGGAACCTTCCACATGTAGGGGCAGAAAAAAGGGGCTACATTATGTCGCCCGACTGAGCGTTGAGCAATGCGCGAAGGGCAACAAAAAGCCCTTGCAAAAAAATACCACCGCGCTACAGCCCAGGAAACACGCGGGTTCCAGAAGGCCACTAGTTTGGTGAGCAGGCCGACTTGTCCGTAACCCTCCTAAACATTCGCGCATTTTGGCACTACATATTGAGTCAAAACCCGCCATTGTTTGTCTTAGCCACTACATTTCCTACAAACCGTAATAGGCACAGTCAGCAACTGACAGGCGGCACCTGGGGCCGTTACAATTACCGACTTTGTCGCAACGCTTGGAGCTCAACCTTCCGTGCCCGTTCTGCGTCTACCGCTACTCCCTGCCGCGGCAGGTAAACAGCACTGGGGCAACCTGCCCGGTGCCGCCCTGAGCCTGGCCATTGCCGAGGCTGCCAGCGCAGCCAAGCGCTTTACCCTGCTGCTCACCGCCGACAGCCAAAGTGCCGAACGGTTGGAGCAGGAGCTGAGCTTCTTCGCTCCGGATTTGCCGGTGCTGCATTTTCCCGACTGGGAAACCCTGCCTTACGATCTGTTCTCGCCGCACCAGGACATCATCTCCCAGCGCATCGCCAGCCTGTACCGCTTGCCGGAACTGGCCCACGGCGTGCTGGTGGTGCCGATCACCACCGCCCTGCACCGCCTGGCGCCGACCAAGTTCCTGCTCGGTAGCAGCCTGGTGCTGGACGTGGGCCAGAAGCTCGACGTCGAGCAGATGCGCACGCGCCTGGAAGCCAGCGGCTACCGCTGCGTCGACACGGTGTACGAGCACGGTGAGTTTGCGGTGCGCGGCGCCTTGATCGACCTGTTCCCGATGGGCAGCAAGTTGCCGTACCGCATCGACCTGTTCGATGACGAAATCGAGACGCTGCGCACCTTCGATCCGGAGAACCAGCGTTCTATCGACAAGGTCGACTCGATCAAGCTGCTGCCGGCGCGGGAGTTTCCGCTGCAAAAAGACGCGGTAACACGCTTCAAGGCGCGCTTTCGTGAGCGCTTCGATGTGGATTTCCGTCGCTGCCCGATCTTCCAGGACTTGAGCAGCGGGATTACACCTGCCGGTATCGAGTACTACCTGCCGTTGTTCTTCGACGAGACCTCCACCCTCTTCGACTACCTGCCCCAGGACACCCAGGTGTTCTCGCTGCCGGGTATCGAACAGGCGGCGGAAAACTTCTGGAACGATGTGCGCAACCGCTACGAAGAACGTCGCGTCGATCCATCCCGGCCTTTATTGCCGCCCGCTGAACTGTTCCTGCCAGTTGAAGACTGCTTCGCGCGCCTGAAAAACTGGCCGCGTGTAGTAGCCAGCCAGCAGGACGTGGACGCCGGCAGTGGCCGCGAGCGTTTCCCAGCGAGCGCGTTGCCCGATTTGGCGATCCAGGCCAAAGCCACGCAACCGCTGGAGGCGCTGTCGAACTTCCTCGGCGACTTCCCGGGCCGCGTGCTGTTTACCGCCGAATCCGCCGGGCGTCGCGAAGTGCTGCTGGAGCTGTTGGAACGCCTGAAGCTGCGACCAAAAACCGTCGACAGCTGGCCTGACTTTGTCGCCAGCAAAGAGCGCCTGGCGATCACCATCGCGCCGCTGGACGAAGGGCTGCGGTTGGATGACCCGGCGCTGGCCTTGATCGCCGAAAGCCCGCTGTTCGGCCAGCGCGTGATGCAGCGCAGGCGCCGGGAAAAACGCGCCGATGCCAACAACGACGCGGTGATCAAGAACCTCACCGAGCTGCGCGAAGGCGCGCCGGTGGTGCATATCGACCATGGCGTGGGCCGCTACCTGGGCTTGCAGACCCTGGAGATCGACAACCAGGCCGCCGAATTCCTCACCATGGAATACGCCGAGGGCGCCAAGCTCTACGTGCCGGTGGCCAACCTGCACCTGATCGCCCGCTATACCGGCAGCGACGACGCCTTGGCGCCGTTGCATCGCCTGGGCTCCGAGACCTGGCAGAAAGCCAAGCGCAAGGCCGCCGAACAGGTGCGCGACGTGGCCGCCGAACTGCTCGACATCTATGCCCGCCGTGCTGCCCGCGAAGGTTATGCCTTCGCTGACCCCAAAGCCGATTACGCCACCTTCAGTGCGGGCTTCGCCTTCGAGGAAACCCCGGACCAGCAAACCACCATCGAAGCGGTGCGCGCCGACATGCTCGCGCCCAAGCCGATGGATCGCCTGGTGTGCGGCGACGTGGGCTTCGGCAAGACCGAAGTGGCCATGCGTGCAGCCTTTATTGCGGTACACGGCGGTCGCCAGGTGGCGATCCTGGTGCCAACCACCCTGCTCGCCCAGCAGCACTACAACAGCTTCCGCGACCGCTTTGCCGACTGGCCCGTGACCGTAGAGGTGATGAGCCGCTTCAAGTCCGCCAAGGAAGTGAACGCCGCCGTTGCCGACTTGGCCGAGGGCAAGATCGACATCGTCATCGGTACTCACAAGCTGCTGTCGGACGATGTGAAGATCAAGAACCTGGGCCTGGTGATCATCGACGAAGAACACCGCTTTGGCGTGCGCCAGAAAGAACAGCTCAAGGCCCTGCGCAGTGAAGTCGACATCCTCACCCTCACCGCCACGCCAATTCCGCGCACGCTGAACATGGCGGTGTCGGGCATGCGCGACCTGTCGATCATCGCCACGCCACCGGCGCGTCGCCTGTCGGTGCGCACCTTCGTGATGGAGCAGAACAAGAGCACGGTCAAGGAAGCCCTGCTGCGCGAACTGCTGCGCGGCGGCCAGGTGTATTACCTGCACAACGATGTGAAAACCATCGAGAAATGCGCCGCCGACCTCGCCGAACTGGTACCTGAGGCCCGTATCGCCATCGGCCACGGGCAGATGCGCGAGCGCGAACTCGAACAGGTGATGAGCGACTTCTACCACAAGCGCTTCAACGTGCTGATCGCCTCGACCATCATCGAGACCGGCATCGACGTGCCGAGCGCCAACACCATCATCATCGAGCGTGCCGACAAGTTCGGCCTGGCGCAGCTGCACCAACTGCGCGGTCGCGTCGGGCGCAGTCACCACCAGGCCTATGCCTACCTGCTCACACCGCCGCGCCAGCAGATCACTTCCGATGCGGAAAAACGCCTGGAAGCGATCGCCAATACCCAAGACCTCGGGGCCGGCTTTGTATTGGCCACCAATGACCTGGAAATCCGGGGTGCCGGTGAATTGCTCGGCGACGGCCAGAGCGGGCAGATCCAGGCGGTGGGTTTCACGTTGTATATGGAGATGCTCGAACGCGCGGTAAAAGCCATCCGCAAAGGCGAACAACCGAACCTCGACCAACCCTTGGGCGGCGGCCCGGAGATCAACCTGCGCTTGCCGGCGTTGATTCCCGAAGACTACCTGCCGGATGTGCATGCACGGTTGATCCTGTACAAGCGCATTGCCTCGGCGGCCGACGAAGAAGGCCTCAAGGACTTGCAGGTAGAGATGATCGACCGTTTCGGCCTGCTGCCGGAACCGACCAAGAACCTGGTGCGCCTGACCCTGCTCAAGTTGCAGGCCGAGCAGTTGGGCATCAAGAAAGTCGACGCCGGGCCCCAAGGCGGGCGTATCGAATTCGAAGCGCAGACGCCGGTCGACCCGTTGGTGCTGATCAAGCTGATCCAGGGCCAGCCCAACCGCTACAAGTTCGAAGGGGCTACGCTGTTCAAGTTCATGGTGCCGATGGAACGCGCCGAAGAACGCTTCAACACTTTGGAGGCGCTGTTTGAACGCCTCATTCCGAAATCCGTTTAAGGACGCCCCCATGCGCGTGTTCCGCATTTTGAGCCTGTTGTTGGTGGTACTCGCACCTTCGGCCTTTGCCGACAGCCTGTATCAGGTGGAAATGATCCTGGTGCGCCAGAATGCAGAGCCGGTGATCAGCAGCCGCGCCGCGCCGGAAAACTGGGATGCCGGAGCGCCGCGCCTGGGTGAGCGGATGAGCCCGCCGCGCCTGGGCAATATCGTCGACAAGCTGCGCGCCGACACCAACTACACGGTGCTCGCCCACAAGGCCTGGGAACAGAACCTAGGCGAGCAAGCGGTGAAAGTGGCGATCACCGACGGTCAGGAGCAGTTCGGCCAGTTCCCTATCGAAGGGGTGTTGAGCCTGCAACTGGGGCGCTTTACCGATATCGACGCGGATTTCTGGATCAACCAGTTCGACGGCAACGGCAGCGTGATCGCCAGCGAACACTTGAGCCAGAAAGACGTGCGCACCAAGAACAACCAGCTCAACTACCTGGACGGCGGCCACCTGGCGCTGCTGATCAAGATCACCTCGCTGACCGCCAAGCCACCCAGCGCACCACCGTCCGACCTTCAGGACTGATTGCGCGCCATGCCCCTGACGTCGTCGTTGACCAAACCCCTGGCCCCTTCGTGGGCCAATCGCTTCAAAGAGCAAAGCCTCGAGCGCGGGCGACGCTACGCCCTGGAGAACCGCGTGCGCATCGTCGAGTGCGGCGACAGCACCATCACCGCCAGTTGCGAAGGCTCGGGCGGTAATGTTTACCGCCAGACCATCTCACTGCGCGAATCGGCCAAGGGCCTGCTGATCCTGGTGGACAGCCGCTGCACCTGCCCGGTGCACACCAACTGTAAACACATCGCGGCGGTGCTGCTCAAGGTCCAGGAAACCCTGGCCTACCCGGCAGCGGCTCAGGATGCGCAGCTGCTGGAGAAGCTCCAGGCGGTGCTCGATAACCGCGTGGTCCTGCCGCAAGTGGTGATGGACGACGTGCAGCCGGTGCCACGCCTGTGGCTGGCCAGCGTGGAGTTCAGCGCGTTCGAACCGCGCAACGGCAAGATGCAGCGCTATATCCAGCACCGTGCAGCGTTGTCGTTCAACTACCTGGGCAACTATGTCAGCGGGCAAAAAAATGCCGACATTATTGTGCGCCAGGAGACGCAGAGCCTGCGGATCAAGCGCCATCCCGAGCAAGAACAGGCCTATCGCGAACACCTGCGCCTGCTTGGCTTCAAGATCGCCACGCGCCAGAGCAAGGCCCTGCCGGAAAGCGCCGGCGAGCTGTTCGAAATGGTCAATGACAGTGCCTGGCTGAACTTCACCCTCAATGTGTCGCCCACTTTGCGTGCCGAGGGCTGGGAGCTGCAGATCGATGAAGACTTCGGCTTTGATCTCAGCCCCGTCGATGACTGGTATGCCACGGTCGATGAAGGGCCGGAACGCGATTGGTTCGACCTGGAGCTGGGCATTATCGTCAACGGCGAACGCTTGAGCCTGCTGCCGATCCTGCTGAACCTGATGCGCTCCCACACCGAGATCCTCAACCCGGAGAAACTCGCGCGGCGCCGCGATGAAGAGCTGATCCTGGTGAACATCCCCGGCCTGCCCAACGGCCACGGCCCGCTGCAAGTGGCGCTGCCCTACGGCCGCTTGAAGCCGGTACTGGCGACCCTCGGCGAGTTTTACCTGCAGGAAGCCGGCACCACCGCGCTGCGCCTGGCCAAGGCCGACGCCATACGCCTCAACCCGCTGGAAGACCTGCCACTGCAATGGGAAGGCGGCGAGAAGATCCGCAACTTCGCCCAGCGTCTGCGCGACATCAAGGATTTCACCTGCGTGGCGCCCGAAGGCCTGAATGCGACCTTGCGCCCCTACCAGTTGGAAGGTCTGAGCTGGATGCAGTCGCTGCGCCAACTGGAGGTGGGTGGGATACTCGCGGATGACATGGGCCTGGGCAAAACCTTGCAGACCCTGGCGCACATCCTTACCGAAAAAAACGCAGGGCGCCTTGATCGGCCGTGCATGGTCGTAATGCCTACCAGCCTGATTCCAAATTGGCTCGATGAGGCGGCGCACTTCACCCCGCAGTTGAGAGTGCAGGCACTTTATGGCGCAGGACGTAAGAAACATTTCGCCAACCTGAATGACTACGACCTGTTGCTGACCACCTACGCCCTGCTGCCCAAGGACATTGAACAGCTCGCCGCCCTGCCCTTGCACGTCTTGATCCTGGATGAAGCGCAGTACATCAAGAACCCGTCCAGCAAGGCGGCCCAGGCCGCACGCGAGCTGAATGCCCGCCAGCGCCTGTGCCTGAGCGGCACGCCTTTGGAAAACCACTTGGGCGAACTGTGGTCGCTGTTCCACTTCCTGCTGCCGGGCTGGCTGGGCGACGTGAAGAGCTTCAACCGTGATTACCGCGTGCCGATTGAAAAACGTGCCAGCGAGGTGCGATTGCAGCACCTCAACGGTCGGATCAAACCCTTCCTGCTACGCCGCACCAAGGAACAAGTGGCAACCGAACTGCCACCCAAGACCGAAATCATCCACTGGGTCGACCTCAACGAGGCCCAGCGCGACGTGTACGAAACCATGCGCCTGGCCATGGATAAAAAGGTCCGCGACGAGATCACCCGCAAGGGCGTGGCTCGCAGCCAGATCATCATTCTTGAAGCCCTGCTCAAACTGCGCCAGGTATGCTGCGACCTGCGCCTTGTAAACGACGCCACCCTGCCCGCCCGTGGCAGCAGCTCGGGCAAGCTCGACAGCCTGATGGACATGCTCGACGAGCTGTTTGCCGAAGGCCGCCGGATCCTGCTGTTCTCGCAGTTCACCTCGATGCTGAGCCTGATCGAGGCCGAACTGAAAAAGCGGGGCATTGCCTACGCCCTGCTGACCGGCCAGACCCGGGATCGACGTACACCGGTGAAGGATTTCCAGAGCGGTAAGTTGCAGATCTTTTTAATCAGTCTGAAGGCTGGCGGCGTGGGCTTGAACCTGACCGAAGCCGACACGGTTATCCACTATGACCCCTGGTGGAACCCGGCCACGGAAAACCAGGCCACCGACCGTGCATACCGCATCGGGCAGGAAAAGCCGGTATTCGTGTACAAGATGATTGCCCGGGGCACGGTGGAGGAGAAAATCCAGCATTTGCAGAAGGAGAAGTCCGATCTGGCTGCGGGCGTGCTGGATGGGCGAACCACGGGGGATTGGCAGTTGGGCAATGACGAGATTGAAGCGTTGTTTGCGCCGTTGCCCAACAAGCAAGAGAAGCGCTGACTGTTAGGCCGCCTTCGCGAGCAAGCCAGCTCCCACACCTGAATGTATTCACAAATCAAAATGTGGGAGCTGGCTTGCCTGCGATGGCCGCGCTTCGGTTTTCAGTCGATCAACTGCGCATCACGCAACGCAGTAAGCGCTGTCAGCCAACGCGGATCCTGTTTGTAATCAGTCGACGCAACCGCCTGCCCACGCATACGCGCAATCCGCGCCGATGGCGTGACCTTCATCCGCTGTGCTGCACTGAGCGCCAGCTCGGCCGCCGCACGGTCATTGCACACCAAGCCCATGTCACAACCAGCGGTCAGCGCCGCTTCGATCCGACTGGCCGCATCGCCGACCACATGGGCGCCGGCCATGGACAGGTCATCGCTGAAGATCACCCCGGCAAACTGCAACTCACCGCGCAGGATGTCCTGCAACCAGCGACGCGAAAAACCAGCAGGCTGGGCATCGACCTGCGGGTAGATGACGTGCGCCGGCATCACGGCGGCCAATTGCTTGCTCAGGCGTGCGAAAGGCACCAGGTCGTTGGCGCGAATCTGCTCCAGGCTGCGCTCGTCATTGGGAATGGCGACGTGGGAATCGGCCTCGGCCCAACCATGGCCAGGGAAGTGCTTGCCGGTGGCGGCCATGCCGGCGCTGTTCATGCCACGGATAAAGGCACCCGCGAGCACGGCAGCGCGCTCGGGGTCGCCTTCGAAAGCACGGGTACCGACCACGGCGCTGCGTTGGTAGTCGAGGTCCAGCACGGGGGCAAAACTCAGGTCCAGGCCCACCGCCAGCACCTCGGTGGCCATGATCCAGCCGCACTGTTCGGCCAGGTATTCAGCGTTGGGGTTATCCGCCAGCGCACGCATGGCCGGCAGGCGCACGAAGCCTTGGCGCAGACGCTGCACGCGACCGCCCTCCTGGTCCACGGCCAACAGCAAGTCCGGGCGCACTGCACGAATCGCGGCGCTCAACTCGCGAACCTGGCGCGGGTGCTCGATATTGCGCGCAAAAATGATCAGGCCGCCCACTTCCGGTTGGCGCAACAGATGACGATCCTCGGCCGTGAGCCAGGTACCGGCGACGTCGACCATCAAAGAACCTTGCAGGGCAGCAGTCATAAACCTTCCTTAAATAACGCACACAACCCGTGGTCCCTGCCAGGCAGGGCAAGGACGACGGGTTGCGAATAAATAGCTGAAATCGGCATGGCGGCTAGCTTAGCGGATGCAAGCGACCGCGCCCACCCGCAGCGATCAAACCTTGGCGGCGACCGGTACGGTTTTACTGCGCGGGCGCAACTGCGCGGTGGCCATGGCCGGGTCGGTGACGCCGGTTTCGGCGCGCATGCCAGCGGCAAGGAACGGCACCATAAGGCGCATGACTTGCTCGATGGACGTGTTCACACCGAAATCGGTCTCGGCAATTGCCCGCAACGCCTTGATACCCGACATGCTGAAAGCTGCGGCACCGAGCATGAAATGCACACGCCAGAACAGCTCGATAGGCGGAATACGCGGCGCTGCTTCGTTGACTAGCAGCATATAACGGCGGAACACCTTGCCGTACATATCTTCCAGGTAACGGCGCAAGTGGCCCTGGCTCTGGCTGAACGCCAGGCCAAGCAGGCGCATGAAGATCGATAAATCGTTGCCGCTGCGGGGCTGCACGACCAACGCTTGTTCCACGAGGATTTCCAGCAGCTCTTCCAGGCTGGGCTTGTGATCGGCCTTGGCCTGGCGGCGTTCCAGCTCACGGTCGAGGCTGGCGCAGAACGGGCCCAGAAAGCGTGAGAACACCGCCTGGATCAGGGCCTTTTTCGAGCCGAAGTGGTAATTCACGGCGGCCAGGTTGACCCCAGCCTTGCTGGTGATCAGACGCAATGAAGTTTCAGCAAATCCTTTTTCCGCGAACAATTGCTCGGCAGCATCGAGAATGCGTTCAACGGTTTCCGACTGGGCCATGGCTACTCCGCCTGACAAACACTTGTTTGAAACATACGTTTCAGAGTGTGTCTTGTCAAGCCTGCGGGTCCGCTTTGCGGCTGGTCGGTCATCTGTTTCACCGCTATTTAATCATATCCTCGCAGCTCTGTAGGCAGCGCCGCTTCTGCTCTGTAGGACGGCTGACGGATGACCGTCCAGCGGAGCCGCCAAAAAGGATGATTGCCAAGCGCAGTTCACTGTATATAATCCCAGTCACTGTATAAAAAGACAGAGCGATCAACATGCTAAAACTGACGCCACGCCAAGCTGAGATTCTGGCTTTTATCAAGCGCTGCCTTGATGACAATGGTTACCCGCCTACCCGTGCGGAGATTGCCCTGGAATTGGGGTTCAAGTCCCCGAACGCCGCCGAGGAACACCTCAAGGCACTCGCTCGCAAAGGTGCGATCGAGATGACCCCCGGTGCTTCGCGGGGTATTCGCATCCCTGGCTTCGAAGCCAAGGCAGACGAGTCGACATTGCCGATCATCGGTCGCGTCGCCGCAGGTGCGCCGATCCTGGCGCAGCAGCACGTCGAGGAATCCTGCAACATCAACCCGACCTTCTTCCATCCGCGTGCCGACTACCTGTTGCGTGTGCACGGCATGAGCATGAAGGACGTGGGCATCTTTGACGGTGACCTGCTGGCCGTGCATACCACCCGCGAAGCCCGCAATGGCCAGATCGTCGTGGCCCGTATCGGCGACGAGGTCACGGTCAAACGCTTCAAGCGCGAAGGCAGCAAGGTCTGGCTCCTGGCCGAAAACCCTGAGTTTGCCCCGATCGAAGTCAACCTGAAAGACCAGGACCTGGTGATCGAAGGCTTGAGTGTTGGCGTCATTCGCCGTTAAAGGAGGCATCATGCAGCTCGTGCACACCCCACAACACACACAACTGTCGCTGTTCGAGGCCTTCATGGCCCAGCCCCTTGCGCCAATCCTCAAGGAAACGGTCGAAGCCCCCTGGGGCGGCGAACCTGAGGCGTTCAGTGAATTGTCGTTGCGCGGTGCGGCTGAGAGCTGCCTGAACCTGCTGGCACCTATCCTGCGCGAATTGAGCGAAGATCAGGACGCCCGCTGGCTGACACTGATCGCCCCGCCCGCCAGCCTCACCCAGGCCTGGCTGCGGGACGCCGGACTCAACCGCGAGCGCATCCTGTTGCTGCAACCACGCGGCGCACAAAGCGCCCAGCAACTAACCTGCGAAGCCTTGCGCCTGGGCCGTAGCCATACGGTGGTGAGCTGGTTGAGCCCGCTGAATGCCAGCGCCAAGCAGCAACTGATCAGCGCTGCGCGCACGGGTGATGCACAGAGTTTGAATATTCGATTGGGGTAATGATGGGCGCGCCACAGAAGCAGCCTTCACGAAGGACTCAGTGAAGAACGCGCGGCCCTTCTTCTTTCTCCGGCTCGCCTTCAGCAAGGCGACCTGCCATCTGCACGCCCACGCTCAACATGGCTTTAGCCACTTCGACGTGCTGGCCTTGCAGGAAGACCTTGGCGTCTTCGGAGAAATCCAGAATAACCAGAGAACCCTCGTCCTCCGCCCGGCGCAGTTCGATTCGGCCGTCAGGCAGTTCAACAATTTCCAGAAAGGACGTTGGCATAAAAGTCTGTTCTCCACGAAAGGCCTGGGATTATATCAGTCATCCACCCAGCCTCGCAGGGGATATGGACAGGTTTGTTGACGGCTTGATGAATGGTGCCCTGGCAAAACGCTAATCAATGTGGGAGCTGGCTTGCCTGCGATGGCGGTGGGTCAGTTATCTCAGGGCTTTTCTGACTCGCCTCTATCGCAGCATGGGCATTCACAGAACTTTGCAAGCTGTAGCAGCCAACGGTAACCACGATGCGAAGCGAGCCGCTCTTGATCTTGATCTGGCTTTTGATCTTAGGCGCCCCGTTAAACCACGCTGGCCGAGCGCAGGCTTTAATTCGTGGGTAACCCGGCAGGACGCCGGGTTAGCCGCCCCGCGCCATGGATGGCGCGTGGCGGCGGCCCACGGATTCAAGCCTGTGTTCGGGCACACCGAGCCTAGGCGAGGTGCCGAGTGGTGGGGCAAGAGCGCTTTGGTTACTTTCGCGCTTTTCGAAAGTGACCCGCCGTCAGGCGGAACCCAAAGTGGCCGTTACCGCAGGAATGGATATGTACTCGGTATAACAGGGTCGCCTGTCAGGCGGCCATCGCAGGCAAGCCAGCTCCCACATTTGGATCCTAGGGCGTCAGGTAGATAAGCGTCGGCCATCCGGCCGTCGCGGGAGCAAGCTCCATTGCCACAGGTTCAGCGTCGCTGCGCAGCCAGCCCCCCTCATTTACTCCTTCAGCACTCGTTGAGCCCTTCACGAAAGCGCAGCGCCATCTTCTTCAACTCCTGGCGCCAGCCTTCCAACTCCTCACGGCTCAAAGGCTTAGGCTCATCCTGTTCCAAGGCCACGGCGACGATCAGCGGCTGGGTGACATCACCTTTGGGCACATGGGGAATACGCGGCGGCTGAAACATATCCGCATGGGCTTTGAGCAGCCGCGCCACCCAACTGTCGGGGCTCTGGGCCATTTCCACCAGCTCGGCCAACTCGGGGATCGCCATGGAATCCAGCACTTCACGATTCATGATCATTTCTGCACGCGGCGCACCGGCCTGGGGTAGGCGGTAGAACCCGGCGATTTCATGGCACAGCCCCAGCAAGGCACCGTACAGGTGGAACAACGCCGCTTCGCGCCCCGCCTGTACCAGCGCGATGGCGTTCATCTCTTTCCCTTCCTCGGCACGGCCAAGGGCCTCCAGGGATAAACCCGCGAAGTAAATTTTCTGATTGGTACGGGTATAGAGTTCGTTGGCCATGACGGCAATCTCCACAACGAATAGGCGTGATGCTGGCTGGGTAGGAGCGAGCTTGCTGTGGCGAGGGAGCTTGCTCCCGCTCGACTGCGTAGCAGTCGCCAGCTATTGGGGGCGCTTCGCACCCCAGCGCAAGCAAGCTTGCTCGCCACAACAAGCTCAATCCTACAGTAAGCGAAAGCCGTCTATACAGACGGCTTTTGGCGTTAACAGACTAGCGGATCAAGCGCCCTGGCGCTTGTCCTCGACCTTCCACTTGCCGCCGTCGTAGAACGCTTTCCAGCCAGTAGGCTTGCCGTCCACTTCGGTCTGCACGTACTGCTCCTTGGTCTTGCGGCTGTAGCGGATCACGGCTGGGCGACCATCCGGGTCCTTCTTCGGCGCTTCACACAGGAAGTGGTACTTCGGATCGATCTCGTCCTTGTGCGGCACGATCTCCATCACCAGTGGCGCACGGGTCTCGCGGTTTTTCGGGAACTGGCTCGCAGCCAGGAACAGCCCCGAAGCGCCGTCACGCAGGATGTAGGTGTCGTTGACCTTTTCGCACTTGAGCTCGGGCATCTTAACCGGGTCCATCTTCGGCGGCGCCGCATCACCGCTTTTCAGCAGTTTGCGGGTGTTCTTGCAGGTTGGGTTGGTGCACCCGAAGAACTTGCCGAAACGGCCAGTCTTGAGCTGCATCTCGCTGCCGCACTTGTCGCATTCCAGGCTCGGGCCTTCATAGCCCTTGATGCGATAGGTGCCCTCTTCGATCTCGTAGCCGTTGCAATCCGGGTTGTTACCACAGATGTGCAGCTTGTGCTTCTCGTCCAGCAGGTAGGCGTCCATCGCCGTGCTGCAGATCGGGCAGCGATGCTTGCCACGCAGCACCAGCGACTCGGACTCACCCTCGTCGTCAGCCGCGATTTCATCGCCCGGTACCAGGTTGACGGTCGCCTTGCAGCGCTCTTTGGGCGGCAGGCTGTAGCCCGAGCAACCGAGGAACACGCCGGTGGAGGCGGTACGAATCTGCATCGGTCGACCGCAGGTAGTGCACGGAATATCCGTCATCACCGGCTGGTTGGCGCGCATCCCGTTCTCGGGGTTCTCAGCCACTTCGAGCTTTTTCTTGAAGTCGCCGTAGAACTCGTCCAGTACGTTTTTCCAGTCGCGTTCGCCCTGGGCCACGTCATCGAGATTCTCTTCCATGCCGGCAGTGAAGCCGTAGTCCATCAAGTTGGAGAAACTCTCCGACAGACGCTCGGTGACGATGTCACCCATCTTTTCCGAATAGAAACGACGGTTGTGCAGCGCAACGTAGCCACGGTCCTGGATGGTGGAGATGATCGCCGCGTAGGTCGACGGACGACCGATACCGCGCTTCTCCATCTCTTTCACCAGGCTGGCTTCGGAATAACGCGCCGGCGGCTTGGTGAAGTGCTGGGACGGGTCGAGCTTGATCAGCTTCAGCGTGTCGCCCTGGGCCATGTCCGGCAGCACATCATCATCGCCAGGCTTGGCGATCTGCGGCATCACACGGGTGTAGCCATCGAACTTGAGGATACGGCCCTTGGCACGCAGCTCGAAATCGCCCGCGCCCACGCTGACGGTAGTAGACAGGTATTGCGCCGGCAGCATCTGGCAAGCCAGGAACTGGCGCCAGATCAGCTCGTAGAGGCGCTCAGCGTCGCGCTCCATGCCGCTCAGCTTGGCAGGCGTGGTGTTGGCGTCAGACGGACGAATCGCTTCGTGAGCCTCTTGTGCGCCTTCCTTGCTGCTGTAGACGTTCGGCTTCTCCGGCAGGTAGGTCTTGCCGAATTCGTTTTCAATATAAGTACGCGCCATCGCCACCGCGTCCTGCGACAGGTTGGTGGAGTCCGTACGCATATAGGTGATGTAGCCAGCCTCATACAGACGCTGGGCCATCATCATGGTCTTCTTCACCCCGAAGCCCAGGCGGTTGCTCGCGGCCTGTTGCAGGGTGGAGGTGATGAACGGCGCCGACGGCTTGCTGCTGGTCGGTTTGTCTTCACGCTTGACGATGCTGTAGCTGGAGGCCTTGAGCTTCTCCAGCGCGGCCATGGCCTGGGCTTCGTTCAGCGGCTTGAAGGCTTCGCCTTTTTCACGGGCCACTTCAAAGCGCACATTGGCGCCCTTGGCAGTGCCGAGGTCGGCGTGGACTTCCCAGTATTCTTCAGGGATGAACGCACGGATCTCGCGCTCACGCTCCACCACCAGCTTGACCGCTACCGATTGCACACGGCCGGCGGACAGGCCACGGGCGATCTTCGCCCACAGCAGTGGCGAGACCATGTAGCCGACGACGCGGTCGAGGAAGCGACGGGCCTGCTGGGCGTTGACACGGTCGATGTCCAGCTCGCCCGGCTTGGAGAAGGCTTCCTGGATGGCTTTCTTGGTGATTTCGTTGAACACCACGCGCTTGTAGCGGCTGTCATCACCGCCGATGGCTTCGCGCAGGTGCCAGGCAATGGCTTCCCCTTCGCGGTCCAAGTCCGTCGCGAGATAGATGGTGTCAGCATCTTTGGCGAGCCGGCGCAGCTCTTCGATGACCTTTTCCTTGCCCGGAAGGATTTCGTACTTGGCCTTCCAGCCATGGTCCGGGTCCACACCCATGCGCGAAACCAGTTGCTTGCGCGCTTTTTCTTTAGGCGTGAGTACCGGACCTTCGCCCGCGGCGGCCTTGCCGCGCTTGGCGGCAGGCTCCTTGCTGGCGCTAGCCGAACCGCTGGTGGGCAGGTCTCGGATATGGCCGATACTCGACTTCACCACGTACTCGTTGCCCAAGTACTTGTTGATGGTCTTGGCCTTAGCCGGGGATTCCACAATGACCAGCGATTTGCCCATGGATCGGAAAATTCCTGAATTCGAGAAGTGAAAGGCAGTTGGCGCCTGACGCGGCAACGCTATATATAGTGGCAACCGGATGAGGTCAAGCGCAGCATTCTGCGCGACCTGCCGTTATTGCCCTGTAAAAAGACTGGGTTCGGCCGTGACCAAAGCAAAGCGCGGGACCTGCTCGCCGTCAACTTCGACGGTCTCCAGGAACATGCTCAAAGGGCGCACCCAAAAGCCGTATTCGCCATACAGCGCTTGGTAAAACACCACTTCTTCTTCGGTTTCAGAGTGGCGCGCCACGCTGAAAACACGGTACTGCGGCCCCTTGTAATGCTGGTAGAGCCCTGGTTCGACTTTCATGCTCTGGCCCTCATGCAAAATTTGTTGAAAAAAAATATTTAAAAGTTCCAAAAAACAAAAACCGGGGCACTGGGCCCCGGCTTCCGTCAACCGAACGTTTAGACGCGTTCGAAGACGGTAGAGATGCCTTGGCCGAGACCAATGCACATGGTTGCAACCCCAAGGTTGCCGCCATTTTGCTTCATCACGTTAAGCAAAGTGCCAGAGATACGCGCACCGGAGCAACCGAATGGGTGGCCCAGGGCAATCGCACCGCCGTGCAGGTTAACCTTCTCGTTCATCTTGTCGAGTACTTTCAGATCTTTCAGCACTGGCAAGGCCTGTGCGGCGAAAGCTTCGTTGAGCTCGAAGAAGTCGATATCGGAGATGGAAAGGCCTGCGCGCTTCAAGGCTTTCTGTGTGGCCGGTACTGGACCATAGCCCATGATCGCCGGATCCACACCCGCCACTGCCATCGAACGAATCACGGCCAGCGGCTGGATACCCAGGTCCTGGGCACGCTGCGCCGACATCACGATCATGCACGAAGCACCATCGGTGATTTGCGAGGAAGTACCGGCTGTCACGGTGCCGCCCTTTGGATTGAAGGCTGGCTTGAGGGCCGCCAGGCTTTCCAGGGTAGTGTCCGGACGAATGGTTTCGTCGTAGTCGAACAGTTTCAGGAAACCATTCTCGTCGTAGCCGTTCATCGGGATGATTTCATCCTTGAACTTGCCTTCCACAGTCGCCTTGTGGGCGAGCTGGTGGGAGCGCAGGCCGAAGGCGTCTTGGGCTTCACGGGTGATGCCGTGCATTTTGCCAAGCATTTCCGCGGTAAGGCCCATCATGCCCGAGGCTTTCGCCGCGTAGAGGGACATGTGCGGGTTAGGATCGACGCCGTGCATCATGCTGACGTGGCCCATGTGCTCCACGCCGCCGACCACGAACACATCGCCGTTGCCGGTCATGATCGCTTGCGCAGCGGTGTGCAGCGCGCTCATCGACGAACCACACAGACGGCTGACGGTCTGGCCGGCCGCAGTGTGCGGGATCTGGGTCATCAACGACGCCATGCGCGCGATGTTCCAGCCCTGCTCCAGGGTCTGGTTGACGCAGCCCCAGATCACATCCTCGACTTCGTTCGGGTCGACCTTGGTGTTGCGCTCCAGCACTTTGCTGATCAGGTGCGCCGACATGTCTTCGGCGCGGGTGTTGCGGTGCATGCCGCCCTTGGAGCGGCCCATCGGCGTACGACCGAAGTCGACAATCACGACGTCTCTTGGATTCAAGCTCATAAATATTCTCGCTCTAGTCGATTGGGCGCTTAACCGAAGAAGCTCTGGCCATTCTTGGCCATTTCACGCAGCTTCGCGGTCGGGTGGTACAGCGGGCCCAAATCAGCGTATTTGTCAGCCAGGGCAACGAACTCGGCCACACCGATCGAATCGATGTAACGCAACGCGCCACCACGGAATGGAGGGAAACCAATACCGTACACCAGGCCCATATCGGCTTCGGCGGCGGTTTCAACGATGCCGTCTTCCAGGCAACGCACGGTTTCCAGGCACAGGGCGATCATCATCCAGTTGATGATGTCTTCGTCGGACACCTCACGCTGTTCGTAGATGACCGGAGCGAGCACTTCGTGCACCGACGGGTCGGCCACTTTCTTCTGCTTGCCCTTCTTGTCGGCCTCGTAGGCGTAGAAGCCCTTGCCATTCTTCTGGCCCAGGCGCTTGGCCTCGTACAGCGCGTCAATCGCCGAGCGGCGGTCGTCTTTCATGCGGTCCGGGAAGCCTTCAGCCATGACGTCGCGACCGTGGTGGCCGGTGTCGATACCGACCACGTCCATCAGGTACGCCGGGCCCATGGGCCAGCCGAACTTCTCCATGACCTTGTCGATGCGCACGAAGTCCACACCGGCGCTGACCAACTTGGCGAAACCGCCAAAGTACGGGAACAGCACGCGGTTGACCAAGAAGCCCGGGCAATCGTTGACGACGATCGGGTTCTTGCCCATTTTCTTGGCGTAGGCAACAGTGGTGGCCACGGCCAGCTCGCTGGACTTCTCGCCACGGATCACTTCCACCAGCGGCATCATGTGCACCGGGTTGAAGAAGTGCATGCCGACGAAGTTTTCCGGACGCTTGAGGGCCTTGGCCAACAGCGAGATGGAAATGGTCGAGGTGTTGGAAGCCAGGATGGTGTCATCTTTGACCTGAGCTTCCACTTCAGCCAGTACCGCCTGCTTGACCTTCGGGTTTTCGACAACCGCTTCGACCACCAGGTCGACGTGGCCGAAATCACCGTAGGACAGCGTAGGACGAATGCCGTTGAGCACTTCAGCCATTTTTGCAGCGGTCATGCGACCTTTATCAACGCGGCCCACCAGCAGCTTGGCGGCTTCGGCCAGGCCCTGTTCGATACCGTGCTCGTTGATGTCTTTCATCAGGATCGGCGTGCCTTTGGACGCCGATTGATAGGCGATACCGCCGCCCATGATACCGGCGCCGAGTACGGCGGCCTGTTTCACGTCCTTGGCGATTTCGTCGTAGGCCTTGGCCTTTTTCTTCAGTTCCTGATCGTTCAGGAACAGGCCGATCAGGCTCTGGGCCGCCGAGGTTTTCGCCAGTTTGACGAAGCCTGCCGCTTCCACTTCCAGGGCTTTGTCGCGACCAAAGTTCGCGGCCTTCTGGATGGTCTTGATCGCTTCAACCGGCGCCGGGTAGTTCGGGCCGGCCTGGCCTGCCACGAAACCTTTGGCGGTTTCGAACGACATCATCTGTTCGATGGCGTTGAGCTTGAGTTTTTCCAGCTTCGGCTGACGCTTGGCCTTGTAGTCAAATTCGCCGCTGATGGCGCCTTTGATCAGGTTCAGCGCGGCTTCGGCCAGCTTGTCCGGGGCCACCACAGCGTCGACGGCACCGACTTTCAGTGCGTCTTCAGCCTTGTTTTCCTTGCCGGCGGCGATCCATTCGATCGCGTTGTCGGCACCGATCAGGCGCGGCAGGCGCACGGTACCGCCAAAGCCTGGGTAGATGCCCAGCTTGACTTCCGGCAGGCCGATCTTGGCCGTCGCGGACATGACACGGAAGTCTGCCGCCAGGCACATTTCCAGGCCGCCGCCCAACGCGATGCCATTGATGGCAGCAACGGTCGGCACGTTGAGGTCTTCGAAATCGCTGAAGATCTTGTTGGCTTCGAGGTTGCCAGCCACCAGCTCGGCATCGGGCAGCTTGAAGTTGTCGACGAATTCGGTGATGTCAGCGCCGACGATAAACACGTCCTTGCCGCTGGAGACGATCACGCCCTTGACCGAAGCATCTGCTTTGATGGTGTCTACGGCCTGACGCAGTTCGTTCAGGGTTAGACGGTTGAACTTGTTGACGGACTCACCCTTGAGGTCGAATTTGAGTTCGACGATGCCACTTTCAAGAGCCTTAACCGTGATGGCTTTACCTTCGTAAATCATCAACTGATCTCCACGATATGGAAGCTGAACAGTACACACTGGACGCTGGTCTCTGGTTTGACATTGACAGTTGAATCAATGCTCACGCCAATCCGCCAGGCACACCCGCCAGTGCGATAGTCGGGTTTTGTATGAGTCGTCTGACAGGCAAACGCTCAATTCATACGCCCGTTTGATTTGGGTACGCCACCTTCATCCAATTCCGAGCAATTGTCAATCGCTCCAAAGGCTAGGAAAAACGCGACTTTCCAGTCATTTCAGAACCCGGCCCAAAGGCTGGCCACCCGTCAATATTCAAATATTCACAGGATCAATAATAGAAAAGATGGGGGAAAAGACTGCACAGAAAGCAATACACGGCTAGGCTAGCGGCAACCTACAGATTTACCGGCCTGCCTGGCCATCTCCAGCCCGATGATGATGTCGGGCTTTTTATTGCCCGGCTTTTCTGTAGGAGCGAGCTTGCTCGCGAAAACCTGGAGAGCGCCGCGTATAGCCTGATTATCCGCGTTATCGTTGGCGATTTTCGCGAGCAAGCTCGCTCCTACAAGGTGTGGGTCAGGCCAGGGCCTTGAGCAGCGCATCGATGTCTTTCAGCACACTTGCTTCGCCCTTTTCGCCCCAATACAGGGCAATCATTTGTTTGTCGGCCTCGACCTTGTAGACGTTTGCCGGCAGCGTTGCAAAATGCGGCAACAACTTCTCATCCACACAGGGTTCACGCCACTGATTGACCCACAGCCCTGGCTCCAGCTGCCAGTAGCTCCAGGTTGCGGGCGTGTTGCCGCGCCGCGGTCGACAGTACTGCGCACAGGGGCTCGGCGGCTCCTGCTTGAGCCAGTGCGGCCACTCCTGAGGCGCCAACTGCATGGCCAACCCGATGCGGCGCGCCTCCATGCGCAGGGCCATGCGCCCACTCTGCTGGCGCGAAGGGCGCAGCCATACCAGGGGGCTTAAAACCACCGCAAGGATTGACACCACTATCCAGACCGTCATATGTGTACTCCCGAATTTCTAGATGAGCGGATTTGATCTGCGGCAACCCCATCCGCTTGAAAGCAGCCATACTGAACTTATTGCAGTCCTCTGGAGGAACGCCTCATGCCCTACGAACATATTCTGGTCGCTGTCGACCTGACCGAAGAGTGCGATCCAGTGATCAAGCGCGCACAGGAATCCGCGATTGCCAATGGCGCCAAACTGTCGTTGGTACACATCGTCGAGCCCATGGCCATGGCCTTTGGTGGTGACGTGCCGATGGACCTTTCCCAGCTGCAGCAACAACAATTTGACCAGGCCAAGGAGCGCCTTGACCGTTTGATTCTCAAATACCCGCACCTGAAAAAGGAAGACTGCCACCTGACATACGGCCAACCGCGCCAGGAAATTCACCACCTGGCCAAGGAAAAGGCTTGCGACTTGATCGTGGTGGGTAGCCATGGTCGTCACGGTTTGGCGTTGTTGCTGGGCTCGACCGCCAATGATGTATTGCACGGCGCGCCGTGCGATGTATTGGCCGTCAAACTGATAAAGAGTCCGTAAGACCGATAAAGGTCTAATGTGGGAGCTGGCTTGCCTGCGATAGCGGTGTATCAGCCACCCGATGCATCAACTGGCAGACTGCTATCGCAGGCAAGCCAGCTCCCACAGTTGAATCGCATTTCATATTAAAAAGCCCGGCGCTCATAGAAGAGCGCCGGGCTTTTTTATTGCGGCTCGATCACTCAGGCATCCAGCTCGGCCCAACGCTCAACCAACGCTTCCAGTTCCTGGTTCAACGTCTCCAGGGAGGCGATAACCTTGGCGGTTTCTGCCGCAGGGCGCAGGTAGAAGCCGGCGTCAGCCATTTCCGCTTCGACCGCAGCGATCTGCTGTTCCTTGGCGTCGATATCGCCTGGCAAGGCTTCCAGCTCGCGCTGCAACTTATAGCTCAGCTTCTTCTTGGCCGGCGCAGCGTCAGCAGCCGGTGCAGGCGCCTCGGCAGCGGCGGGAGCCACCACCGCCGTGTTCAGGTCCGCCTTGCCCGACTTGCTCTCGGTCACGCCCAGCAGGCGCGGCGAGCCGCCCTGGCGCAGCCAGTCCTGATAACCGCCCACGTATTCACGCACCTTGCCTTCGCCTTCAAAGACCAGGGTACTGGTGACCACGTTGTCGAGGAATTCCCGGTCGTGGCTGACCATCAGCACGGTGCCGTTGAAGGTCAGCAAGACCTCTTCCAACAGTTCCAGGGTTTCCACGTCGAGGTCGTTGGTCGGTTCGTCGAGCACCAGCAGGTTGGCCGGCTTGCTGAACAGCTTGGCCAGCAGCAGGCGCGCGCGCTCACCACCAGACAGAGCCTTGACCGGCGTGCGCGCACGTTGCGGGCTGAACAGGAAGTCGCCCAGGTAGCTGAGTACGTGGCGGCTCTGGCCGTCGATGTCGATAAAGTCGCGACCTTCGGCGACGTTGTCGATCACGGTCTTTTCCAGGTCCAACTGGTGGCGCAACTGGTCAAAGTAGGCCACGTCGATGCGAGTGCCCTCTTCCACCTTGCCGCTGGTCGGTTGCAGGCCGCTGAGCATCAGCTTGAGCAAGGTGGTCTTGCCGGTACCGTTGGCGCCCAACAGGCCGATACGGTCGCCGCGCTGCAGGACCATGGAGAAGTCCTTGATCAGGAACGGGCCGTCCGGGTGATGGAAGCTGACGTTCTCCAGCACCATCACTTGCTTGCCCGACTTGTCGGCAGTATCGAGCTGGATATTGGCCTTGCCGGTACGCTCGCGGCGCTCACTGCGCTCCACGCGCAAGGCTTTCAAGGCACGCACGCGGCCTTCGTTACGGGTGCGACGGGCCTTGATGCCCTGGCGGATCCAGACTTCTTCCTGGGCCAGCTTCTTGTCGAACAGCGCGTTGGCGGTTTCTTCGGCCGCCAGGGCGGCTTCCTTATGCACCAGGAAGCTGGCGTAGTCGCCGTTCCAGTCGATCAGGCCGCCACGGTCCAGCTCGAGGATGCGCGTAGCCAGGCTCTGCAGGAAAGCACGGTCGTGCGTGATAAACAGCACGGCGCCCTGGAAGTCCTTGATGGCTTCTTCAAGCCAGGCGATGGCGCCGATGTCCAGGTGGTTGGTCGGTTCGTCGAGCAGCAGCAGGTCCGGCTCGGACACCAGGGCCTGGGCCAGCAGCACACGGCGACGCCAGCCGCCGGACAATTCGGCGAGGGTCTTGTCTGCCGGCAGTTGCAGGCGGCTCAGGGTGCTGTCCACCAGTTGCTGCAAGCGCCAGCCGTCACGGGCTTCGAGGTCTTGCTGGACGTGCATCAGTTTGTCCAGGTCTTCTTCAGTGACGCAGTTCTGTGCCAGGTGATGGTATTGCGCGAGCAACTCGCCAACACCGTCCAGGCCTTCGGCTACCACGTCGAACACTGTCCGTCCGTCGGCCACCGGCAATTCTTGCGGCAATTCGCCGATCTTGAGGCCCGGGGCACGCCAGACAGAACCGTCATCGGGCTTCTGGTCGCCTTTTACCAGCTTCATCATGCTGGACTTGCCGGTGCCGTTGCGGCCGATGATGCACACCCGCTCACCACGGGCGATCTGCCAGGACACCTTGTCCAACAACGGCATGGCGCCGAAAGCAAGGGACACATCGCTGAATTTGAGCAGGGTCATACGCTTCTCCAAAACTGGGCGCGCATTCTACCTGATGTGAGGGTGGGATGCGGTCGGCATTTTCTCTATTGACACGTTCTGTAGGACATTTCCGGTGAACTTGAACGAACCAGCCGGCAAAGCTTTCGCGGGCCGCTGGCAAAAGGCTAAGCTAGGGGCAATCAGTGTCGGCAGTGCCGGTGCTAGTCGTGATTTCTCTGCACGGACGTCTCATGCGCAGTCGCCTTTTCAACTTTTTATCTTGTCTGCTTCTTTCCGCCACTGCCGTTCAATCCGCCCAGGCGGTGGACCTCACCACTCAACGCCAGTATTACGATCAAGCCAAACGTGCCCTGGCCAAGGGCGACAGCGGCCCCTATATGCAATACAGCCAGGCCCTGGCCGATTACCCGCTCACGCCCTACCTGGCCTACGACGAACTGACCGCGCGCCTGAAAACCGCAAGTAACGAGGAAATCGAACAATTCCTCGCCAAACACGGCGACTTGCCCCAGGCCAACTGGATGAAACTGCGTTGGCTGCGCTGGCTGGCCGAACGCGGCGATTGGCAGACTTTTGAAAAGTACTACGACACCAAGCTCAATTTCGTCGAGCTGGACTGCCTGCATGGCCAATACCAGCTCAGCCACAACCTGAAGGCCGAAGGCTACAAGACTGCCGAAAAGCTGTGGATGACCGGCAAATCCCAGCCAGCCGCCTGTGACGCCACGTTTGGCCAATGGGCCGCTGCCGGCCAGCTCACCGAGCAGAAGATCTGGGAGCGCACCAAGCTCGCCGCCGAAGCGCGTAACTACGCGCTGGCCAACAGCCTGGTGAAAACCCTACCCACCCTCGGCGCCCAAGGCCGCTTGATGGTGGATGTTGCGCAAAAGCCCGACATGCTCAGCGACCCGTCACGCTTCCAGCCGGCCACCGAGGCCATGTCTGACGCCGTGGGCCTGGGCCTGCGTCGCCTGGCGCGGCAGGATCCGGACAAAGCCATGTCGCTGCTCGACGGTTACGCCAGCAGCATGCACTTCTCCCGTGACGAAAAGGTGTCGATTGCCCGCGAGATCGGCTTGACCCTGGCCAAGCGCTTCGACCCGCGCGCGCTGGAGGTCATGACCAAGTACGACCCCGAGTTACGCGACAATACGGTTTCCGAGTGGCGTCTGCGCCTGCTGTTGCGCCTGGCGCGCTGGGAAGACGCCTACCAGTTGACCCGCAAACTCCCACAGGACCTGGCCACCACCAACCGTTGGCGCTACTGGCAGGCACGCAGCCTGGAGCTGGCCGAGCCGAAAAACCCGCAGGCTTTGGTGCTGTACAAAAACGTGGCCAAGGAGCGGGACTTCTACGGTTTCCTCGCTGCTGACCGCTCCAAAGCCCCTTACCAGTTGAACAACAAGCCGCTGGTGATGAGCCAGGCGCTGGTCAACAAGGTGCGCAATACCCCTGGGGTGCGGCGTGCCCTGGAGTTCTACGCCCGTGGCCAGATCGTCGACGGTCGCCGTGAGTGGTACCACGTCAGCCGTCATTTCAACCGTGACGAGATGGTCGCCCAGGCCAAGTTGGCCTACGACATGAAGTGGTACTTTCCGGCCATCCGCACCATCAGCCAGGCGCAGTACTGGGACGATCTGGACATCCGCTTCCCGATGGCCCACCGCGACACCCTGGTGCGCGAAGCCAAGGTACGTGGCCTGCACTCCAGCTGGATCTTTGCCATCACCCGTCAGGAAAGCGCGTTCATGGACGATGCCCGCTCCGGCGTCGGCGCCAGCGGCCTGATGCAACTGATGCCCGGCACCGCCAAGGAAACTGCACGCAAGTTCAGCATCCCCCTGGCCTCCCCGGCCCAGGTGCTGGACCCGGATAAAAACATCCAGCTCGGCGCTGCTTACCTGAGCCAGGTGCACAGCCAGTTCAACGGCAACCGCGTGCTCGCCTCCGCTGCCTACAACGCCGGCCCAGGCCGCGTGCGCCAATGGCTGCGCGGCGCAGACCACCTGAGTTTCGACGTGTGGGTGGAAAGCATCCCCTTCGACGAAACCCGCCAGTATGTGCAGAACGTGCTGTCTTATTCGGTGATCTACGGGCAGAAGCTCAACTCACCGCAGCCGTTGGTGGATTGGCATGAGCGGTACTTCGACGACCAATAAGGCTCTGAACCTGCTTCTAATGTGGGAGGGGGCTTGCCCCCGATTGCAGGCTGTCAGTCACACGTCTATTGCTGATCCGCCGCTATCGGGGGCAAGCCCCCTCCCACAGGGTCCGCACTGAACTGCAACGCCGCCAACCGCGCATACAGCGGATTGCTCGCAATCAACTGCTGATGCGTGCCCACCGCCACCAGCTTGCCCTGGTCCATCACCGCAATGCGGTCGGCATTCTTCACCGTGGCCAAACGGTGGGCGATCACCAGCGTGGTGCGCCCCTGCATCAGCTGCGGCAGCGCTTGCTGGATAAGGTGTTCACTCTGGGCGTCGAGGGCGCTGGTGGCTTCGTCCAGCAGCAGGATCGGCGCGTCGACCAGCAAGGCGCGCGCGATGGCCAGGCGTTGGCGCTGACCGCCGGAGAGGCCTTGGCCACTTTCGCCGAGGTGGGTTTGGTAGCCGTCGGGCATTTGCAGGATGAAGTCGTGGGCGTGGGCAATACGCGCGGCGGCTTCCACCTGGGCGGTGGTGGCGGACGGGTTGCCGTAGCGGATGTTGTCCTCGACGCTGCCGAAGAACAACGCTGGGCTCTGGGACACCAGGGCGAAATGGCGCCGCAGGTCCAGGGGGTCTAGCTCGGTCAACGGCTGGCCTTCGAGCAGGATTCGGCCTTGCTGGGGGTCGTAGAAGCGCAGCAGCAGATCGAAAATCGTCGACTTGCCCGCACCGGACGGCCCTACCAACGCCAGGGTTTCGCCCGGGTTGATGGTCAGGTTCAAGCCGTCGATGGCGTAGCTGTCCGGTCGCGAAGGATAGGAAAAGCGTAGGTCCTGCAGTTCCATGCGGCCACTGACCCGATCCGGCAAACGTACGCCGCCAGTGGCCGGCGCCTGGATCTCGTTGCCTGACTGCAACAGCTCACCGATACGCTCGGCTGCACCAAAGGCACGCTGCAACTCGCCAAGCACTTCGCTCAGGGTGCCGACGGCGCTGCCGACAATCAGGCTATAGAACACGAACGCCGCCAGCTCACCGCCGGAAATGCGTCCGCTGATCACGTCCATGCCGCCCACCCACAGCATCACGCCTACCGCGCCGAGCACCAGCATGATCACCAAGGTGATCAGCCAGGAGCGCTGCAAGATGCGTTTACGTGCTGTGACAAAGGCGTCCTCGACGGTGACGGCAAAGCGTTGTTCGTCCTGCACCTGATGGTTATAGGCCTGCACGGTCTTGATCTGGCCCAACGTCTCGGCGACATAGCTGCCGACGTCCGCGATACGGTCCTGGCTCAAACGCGACAGGCTGCGCACCCGGCGCCCGAAGATCAGAATCGGCGCCAGCACCAGCGGCAACGCCACCACCACGATGCTGGTGAGCTTGGGGTTAGTGATAAACAGCAACACGATGCCGCCGATCACCATCAGGGCGTTGCGCAGAAACAGCGACAGTGATGAGCCGATCACCGATTGCAGCAAGGTGGTGTCGGTGGTCAGCCGCGACTGGATTTCCGAGCTGCGGTTGTTCTCGTAGAAGCCTGGGTGCAGGTAGATCAGGTGATTGAACACCTGCCTGCGAATATCGGCCACCACCCGCTCGCCAATCCACGACACCAGGTAAAACCGCGTGAAGGTGCCCACGGCCAGGCCGAGCACCAGCAGCATGAACAGGCCTATAGACTGGTTGAGCAGATGCGGCGACTGGGTCATGAAGCCCTGGTCCACCAACAGGCGTATGCCCTGCCCCATGGACAAAGTGATGCCAGCGGTGACGATCAGCGCCAACAGTGCGCCAAGCGCCTGCCAGCGGTAGGGCGCGATAAAGCGGCTGGCCAGGCGAATCGCACGGCGTTGACGGATTGAGAACATGGAAGGATCACCAATGGAGAGTCTATCCATCAACATTGGGGGAACTTGCACAAATAACAATGAGTCAGGTTAATTATGCCCGCCGATGCAGGCCGCTAGAGGCTATCGGTCTAAGCCTGATCTGGAAATATGTACCGGTTTCTGGTGGACTGGGTGTTCGAACCGATGAGCGTGTAAGGAGTTGTAACAGCGCGTTCATGAGGGGGAATTAAAGTAGGTACACAACCTGATGAGGAGACAGGCCATGACCTTGCAAAATAGCAGCGACGCCAAGATTGAAGTGATCCGCCAGCCGCAGCAGCTGCCTTGCTCGTACATCGATGCCAAGGGCCGGGAAGTGCAGATTACCGAAGAAATGATCCAGCAAGCCTGCAGCGAGCTGGAACAGCGACTGGTCAAGCCTGCCCAGCAAGGCTGAAGCGCCCACGCTCTTTCAAACCCTGCCCAGCAAGGCTGAAGCGCCCACGCTCTTTCAAACCCGGCCCAGATGGCCGGGTTTTTTATGCCCGCTGTAGAAGCGAGCTTGCTCGCGAAGGCCTCAAGAGCACCGCGATAACCGTTACAGCTGTTCGGCACCCAGAGCAGTCACGATCTGTGACAGCACCGCCGACTCCCCCTTGATGCGCACCTTCAAGCCATCGACCTCGCGACGTTCCGGGTAATGCTTGCGCAGCAGGTCGAAGGCCTGGCGCTGCTCCTGCACAGTGCCCACCAGGCTGCGACGGAAATCCGCGTCGTCACGGCGTGGGTCGTACACACTGCGGCACAAGGTCGCCAGCGCCCAGGCCGGGTCAGTCTCAGGATGCAGGTGCATCTCGGCCAGCCAGGGGGCCGGCAGCAAATCACTCAGTCGAATACTCGGTTCATGGCCCAGGTGCGCGCACAGCGCCTGGTAAATCTGCGCAGTGCCACGCTGCTTGCCATCAAGGCTGTAACCAGCGATATGGGGCGTGGCCAGCACGCACAGGTCAGCCAGGTCGACGTCCACCTCGGGCTCGCCTTCCCACACGTCCAGCACCGCTTGCAGGTCTTCGCGCGCCAGCAAAACCTCGCGCAGCGCGGCGTTATCCACCACCGCACCCCGGCTGGCGTTGATCAGCCATGTGCCTGGCTTGAGCTGTTCCAGGCGCTGGCGATCAAGCAGGTGCCAGGTAGAACCGTTGCCGGACTTGATCAGCGGCGTATGCAAGCTGATCACGTCACATTGCTCGATGACCTGCTGCAGGCTGACGAAATTACTGCCCTCGGTAATCTGGCGCGGCGGATCGCACACCAACACATTCCAGCCCAGGCCCTTGAGCACCTTGACCAAGCGCCCGCCGACTTCGCCGGCACCGACGATGCCATAGGTACGCTGCTTGAGGTCAGCGCCTTCGATTTCAGCCAGGGTCTGCAAGCTGCCAAGCACGTAGTCCACCACCCCACGCGCATTGCAGCCCGGCGCGCTGGACCACTGGATACCCGCTTGCTTGAAGTAGTCGAGGTCCAGGTGGTCGGTGCCGATGGTGCAGGTGCCGACAAAGCGCACGTTACTGCCCTCAAGCAAGGCACGGTTGACGTTGGTCACCGAGCGCACCAGCAGTACATCGGCCTGCTCGACGGTGGCGCGGTCGATGGAACGGCCGGGCACGCGGCGAATCTCGCCAAACCCTTCGAAGAATGCATCGAGCAGCGGGATATTTTCGTCGGCAACAATCAGCATGGCAGGCTCCTTTGGCGGATTGGCAGTGTACAGAAGATCCTGTGTAGGAGCTGGCTTGCCTGCGATTGCATCGACCCGGTTTGCCTGATGGACCGAGGTGCCCGCATCGAAGGCAAACCAGCTCCCACAGGGGTCAGCGCTGGCCTGGGCGCATCGCTTACAAATCCCTAACACAGGTTTTTTCCTGACCGCTGCGTCAACGCGTAGAATCCGCCGTCCTTGCGACTGCCTTTTTATTGGACACCTGTACGTGAACACTGCCACCGCTACCCTCTCCCGCCCCGCCCGCATCAGCCGGGAAGTGCGCGGCCTGCTGACGCTGGCCTTGCCGATCATGATCGGCCAACTGGCCACCACCGCGATGAGCTTCGTCGACGCGGTGATGGCCGGGCGCGTGAGCCCGCAGGACCTGGCGGCGGTGGGCCTGGGTAATTCGATCTGGATCCCGGTGTACCTGTTGATGACCGGTACTCTGCTGGCCACCACGCCGAAAGTCGCCCAGCGCTACGGTGCGGGCCAGTTCAGCGAGATCGGGCCCTTGGTGCGTCAGTCATTGTGGCTGGCCGTCGTGGTTGGCATCGCAGGGGCGCTGTTGTTGCTATGCGCCGAGCCGATCCTGCATGCGATGAAGGTCGAACCCGACTTGATCGAGCCGTCCATGGGCTACCTGCATGGCATCGCCGCCGGTATGCCGGCGGTGGCGTTGTACTACGTGTTTCGCTGTTTCAGTGACGGCCTGGGCCGCACACGGCCGAGCATGGTCATGGGCTTGTGCGGGTTGGCGCTGAATATTCCGCTGAACTACATCTTCATCTACGGCCACCTGGGCGTACCGGCCATGGGCGGCGTGGGTTGTGGCTGGGCTACCGCGATTGCAATGTGGGTGATGATGATCGGCCTGGCCATCTGGACGCGCTGGGGCGCGGCCTATCAAAGCAGCGAGTTGTTCAAGCGCTTCGACTGGCCGCAGTGGGCGGTGATCAAGCGCGTGTTGGGCATTGGCCTGCCGATAGGCGTGGCGATCTTTGCCGAATCGAGTATTTTTGCGGTGATCGCCTTGTTGATCGGCAGCCTGGGCGCCACGGTGGTCTCCGGTCACCAGATCGCGCTGAACGTCAGCTCCCTGGTGTTCATGATCCCTTACTCCCTGAGCATGGCCGTCACCGTGCGCGTCGGCCAGGCGCTGGGGCGCGGCGAACCTCGGGAAGCACGCTTCGCCGCCGGCGTCGGCATGGGCACCGCACTGGCGTATGCCTGCTTTTCCTGCAGCTTGATGCTGTTGTTTCGCGAGCAGATTGCAGCGATCTACACCCCCGATCCGGTAGTGATCCACCTGGCGTCGATGCTGATCGTGTTCTCGGCGCTGTTCCAGTTCTCTGACTCGATCCAGGTCACCGCCGCCGGCGCATTGCGCGGCTATCAGGACACCCGGGTGACCATGGTGCTGACCTTGTTCGCCTATTGGGGCGTGGGCCTGCCGGTGGGTTACGCCCTGGGCCTGACCAACTGGCTCGGCGAACCCAGCGGCCCGAGCGGTTTATGGCAAGGCCTGATCGTGGGCTTGAGCTGTGCGGCGGGGATGTTGGTGGTGCGCCTGGCGCGCAGTGCACGCCGACGCATTCGGGCCGTAAAGGCGCAGGCTTAATCGGCTTTCTTGCGGATCCAGTACAGGTAGGTGCCAGCATCTTCCTGCTGATCCACCAGTTCGTGGTCGAGAAACACGCAGAACTTGGGGATATCGCGACGGGTCGACGGGTCGGTCGCGATGACCTTGAGCAGGCCGCCCGCCGGCAGGTCGCGGATGTGCTGGTGCAGCATCATCACGGGTTCCGGGCAGTTGAGGCCGGTGGCGTCGAGGGTGCCGTCAACCGGCTGTTCAAGACTCATACTTCACTCCTAAAACTGGCACCGCTCAACAATGTGGGAGCGGGCTTGCCCGCGATGACGGGGGCACATTCAACATAAACTTCGACTGTTATACCGCTTTCGCAGGCAAGCCAGCGCCCACATTTAATATCAGCGGCCTTTGGATTTCTTTACATCTACCAGGCGGCGCAGGTGACAGGTCACTTCTTCGCGATCATGGTAGAGCTGCTTGCAGCCGATCTCCACACGAATGCCACGCGCCTTGAAGCCCTCTTCGATGCGCTCCAGCAAACGCTTCACTTCGGCGTAACGCTGTTTCATCGGCAACTTCAGGTTCACCACCGCCTCGCGGCAATGCCCTTCGCCAATCCACGTTTCCAAGAGTGCCGCGTTGCGAGCGGGCTTCTCAACGATGTCGCAGACCATCCAGTCTACCGGCTGCTTGGGCACGAAGGTGAAGCCGTCGGCCATCAGATGCTGCACCAGGCCGGTGTCCATCAGGCTTTCGGCCATGGGGCCGTTGTCGATGGCAGTCACCAGCATGCCACGGTTGACCAGTTGCCAGGTCCAGCCGCCCGGTGCGGCGCCGAGGTCGACGCCGGTCATGTCGCCGTGCAGGCGCTCGTCCCACTGGTCACGGGGGATAAAGTTGTGCCAGGCTTCCTCCAGCTTGAGCGTCGAGCGGCTGGGCGCGTCACGCGGGAACTTGAGGCGCGGGATGCCCATGGGCCACATCGCCGAGTTGTTCGACTCAGCCAGGCCCATGAACACTTCGCGGCCGCTCTTGAAGGTCAGCAGCAGGCGCGGCTTGCTCGGGTCGTCCACCAGCTTGCCGGCGTTAAGCAGGGCTTTGCGCAGGTGCACTTCGAATTTCTTGCAGAAGTTGGACAGTTCCTTGCCGTCGTTGGTGTCGACCATCTCCAGCCACAGGCTGCCGCACACGGGGAATTCACGCAGGTGGGCGAGGATCACGCTGATGCGGTCGGTGTCCGGCAGGTCGATAAACACCCCGCGCGCCCACTGCCTTGGGAAGATCAGCTCGGCAAAGCGCTGGCCGTGCATCAGGCGCTGGGCGCCGTCTTCTTCGGTGCAGACAAATTCGGCGCAGGCGCTGCCGGTCTTGGCCTTGGCGTAGCCGGACACGTTCAGGCGCGCGGCGTGCTCCGCGATCTCGGAACAGACTTCGCCTTCAAAACCCGGGCGGCAGTGCATAAAAAGGGTGTTCATTGAATCTCCTGGTGAATCAACTGGCCTTGCGCTATCGCAATACCTGTCATGAAAACGCGCGCATGATAGCCGAGTTCGGAACCTTGGACTCAGCGATAGAGTCCAGTTATTAGCCTGCTAATGAAAACAGCGCTAACGTGATAGCTCTGTTCGTCCCGTCAGGTCCGTAGCCGTGCGGACCATAAGGAGTCATGTAATGTCATCCCTTGATAGCCTGAGAACCCTTAAGACACTGCAAATAGACAGCAAAATCTACCACTACTTCAGCCTGCCCGAAGCCGCCAAGAGCCTGGGTGACCTGGACAAGCTGCCGATGTCCCTCAAGGTGCTGCTGGAAAACCTGCTGCGCTGGGAAGACGCCAAGACCGTCACCGGCACCGACCTCAAGGCCATCGCCGCCTGGCTCAAAGAACGCCAGTCCGACCGCGAGATCCAGTACCGCCCCGCTCGCGTGCTGATGCAGGACTTTACCGGGGTACCCGCGGTGGTCGACCTGGCCGCCATGCGCGCCGCCGTGGCCAAGGCCGGGGGCGACCCACAGCGCATCAACCCGCTGTCACCGGTGGACCTGGTGATCGACCACTCGGTGATGGTCGACAAGTTCGGCAGCACCAGCGCCTTTGAGCAGAACGTCGATATCGAGATGCAGCGCAACGGCGAACGTTACGCCTTCCTGCGCTGGGGCCAGAGCGCTTTCGACAACTTCAGCGTGGTACCGCCGGGTACCGGCATCTGCCACCAGGTCAACCTGGAATACCTGGGCCGCACCGTGTGGACCAAAGAAGAAGACGGCCGCACCTACGCCTTCCCCGACACCCTGGTAGGCACCGACTCCCACACCACCATGATCAACGGCCTCGGCGTATTGGGCTGGGGCGTGGGCGGGATCGAAGCCGAGGCGGCGATGCTCGGCCAGCCGGTGTCGATGCTGATCCCGGAAGTGATCGGCTTCAAGCTCACCGGCAAGCTCAAGGAAGGCATCACCGCCACCGACCTGGTGCTGACCGTCACGCAAATGCTGCGCAAGAAAGGCGTGGTGGGCAAGTTCGTCGAGTTCTACGGCGACGGGCTGGCCGATTTGCCCCTGGCCGACCGTGCCACGATCGCCAACATGGCCCCGGAATACGGCGCGACCTGTGGTTTTTTCCCGGTGGATGAAGTGACCCTGGACTACCTGCGCCTGTCCGGCCGCCCGGCTGAGACGGTCAAGCTGGTGGAAGCCTATACCAAGGCCCAGGGCCTGTGGCGCAACGCCGGCCAGGAGCCGGTGTTCACCGATACCCTGGCCCTGGACATGGGCACTGTCGAGGCCAGCCTTGCCGGGCCCAAACGCCCCCAGGACCGCGTCGCCCTGCCGAATGTAGGCCAAGCGTTCAGCGATTTTCTCGACCTGCAATTCAAGCCCACCAGCAAAGAAGAAGGCCGCCTGGAAAGCGAAGGCGGAGGCGGCGTTGCCGTGGGCAATGCCGACCTGGTCGGCGAGGCGGATTATGAATACGAAGGTAACACCTATCGCCTGAAAAACGGCGCGGTGGTGATCGCCGCGATTACCTCCTGCACCAACACCTCCAACCCCAGCGTGATGATGGCGGCCGGGCTGGTGGCGAAAAAAGCCGTGGAAAAAGGCCTGACCCGCAAGCCCTGGGTGAAAAGCTCCCTGGCGCCAGGCTCCAAAGTGGTCACCGACTACTACAAGGCTGCGGGCCTCACCCAGTACCTGGACAAGCTTGGCTTCGACCTGGTGGGCTACGGCTGCACCACCTGTATCGGCAACTCCGGGCCCCTGCCCGAGCCGATCGAAAAAGCTATCCAGAAGGCCGACCTCACCGTGGCCTCGGTGCTGTCCGGCAACCGTAACTTCGAAGGCCGCGTGCACCCACTGGTGAAAACCAATTGGCTGGCCTCGCCACCCCTGGTCGTCGCCTACGCGCTGGCCGGTACCGTGCGCATCGACATCAGCAGCGAGCCGCTGGGCAATGACCAGCAGGGTAATCCGGTGTACCTCAAGGACATCTGGCCCAGCAGCCAGGAAATCGCCGAAGCGGTGGCCCAAGTCAGCACCAGCATGTTCCACAAGGAATATGCCGAAGTGTTTGCCGGCGACGAGCAATGGCAAGCCATTGAAGTACCGCAGGCAGCCACCTACGTATGGCAGCAAGATTCCACTTACATCCAGCACCCGCCGTTCTTCGACGACATTGCTGGCCCGCTGCCGGTGATCGAGGACGTCAAGGGCGCCAACGTGCTGGCCCTGCTGGGGGATTCGGTAACCACCGACCACATCTCCCCTGCCGGCAATATCAAGGCCGACAGCCCGGCCGGGCGCTACCTGCGCGAACAGGGCGTGGAGCCGCGTGACTTCAACTCCTACGGCTCACGCCGGGGCAACCATGAAGTGATGATGCGCGGCACTTTCGCCAATATCCGTATCCGCAATGAAATGCTCGGCGGCGAAGAAGGCGGTAACACGCTGTATATCCCTACGGGCGAGAAAATGGCGATCTACGATGCCGCCATGCAGTACCAGGCCTCGGGTACACCGCTGGTGGTGATCGCCGGCCAGGAATACGGTACCGGCTCCAGCCGCGATTGGGCGGCCAAGGGCACTAACCTGCTAGGGGTCAAGGCGGTGATCGCCGAGAGTTTCGAGCGTATCCACCGCTCCAACCTGGTAGGCATGGGCGTGTTGCCGTTGCAGTTCAAGCTGGATCAGAACCGCAAGACACTCAAGCTCACCGGCAAGGAGAAGATCGATATCCTCGGACTGACCGATGCCGAGATCGAGCCGCGGATGAACCTGACGTTGGTGATCACTCGGGAGGATGGCAGCAGCGAGAAGGTTGAGGTGCTGTGCCGGATTGATACCTTGAATGAAGTGGAGTATTTCAAGGCGGGCGGGATTCTGCACTACGTGCTGCGCCAGTTGATCGCCTCTTAAGAAAAACGCAGATCTAAGGTGGGAGCTGGCTTGCCTGCGAAAGCGGTGGGTCAGCCAACATTTTTATAGCTGATACTCCGCCATCGCAGGCAAGCCAGCTCCCACAGTCTTGATCACATTCCAGGCATGAAAAAGGCGCTGTATCTGTCGATACAGCGCCTTTTTACGGTGTGCGGTTTAGCCGAACAGCCACTTCCAGAGCAGCACCAGCACCACCACCGCCAGCACCGGCCGCGCAATGCGGTAGGCTTTGGGATGCTTGCGCTTCCACTGTTTGACCTGGCCGCTGAACTTGTCGCTGAAGGTCTTGCTCCAGGCGTACGCCTGGTTGATGCCGCCCACGCGCTCGTCATCGAGGTTCTGCGGTGCGGTTGCGCGGCCCAGTTGCTTGCTGACCCAGCGGTTGATGCGGGTCATCACGCGGTTGCTCAATGGGCGCTCAATGTCGCAGAACAGGATCACTCGGGTCTGTTCGGTTTCGTTTTTCACCCAGTGCACGTAGGTTTCGTCGAACATCACGTCTTCACCGTCACGCCAGGCGTAGACCTGGCCGTCGACGAAGATACGGCAGTCGTCGGAGTTCGGCGTGGACAGCCCCAGGTGATAACGCAGGGAACCGGCAAACGGGTCGCGGTGCGGGTTGAGGTGACTGCCGCCCGGCAACAGCGCAAACATCGCGCCCTTGACGTTAGGGATGCTGCTCACCAACGCCACGGTCTTGGGGCACAGCGCCTCGGCCGATGGCAGCGGTTTGTCGTACCACTTGAGGTAGAAACGCTTCCAGCCCTTCTTGAAGAACGAACCGAAACCGGCGTCGTTGTTCTTTTCAGCGGCGCGGATGTAGCCCTCGTCGAACAGGTGCATGGCCTCTTCGCGGATCACTTCCCAGTTGTCCTTGAGCACATCCAGTTCCGGGAACTTGCTGCGGTCCAGGTAGGGCTTGGACGGCACCGCGGAAAACAGGTACATCAGGGCGTTATATGGGGCGAACAGCGCCGAATGGTTGACGAACTGACGCAACATCGGCAAACGGGCCTTGCCACGCAGGTGCACATACAGCGTGCTGCCGATGAACAGCAGCAACACCGACAGTTTGGCGGCCAAAGAAAAGGTCATGCAGCAACTCCTGGAAATAAGCGCCTGGCCAGCAAATTTCCGTCAATGGGAAACCAGACGTAACAGCCGGCCATGATAAACACTTGAGCCATTATGCAGAAGGCCCAGACCGACCGGGTGACATACATCAACCTTGTGGCGAGGGAGCTTGCTCCCGCTGGAGTGCGAAGCGCTCCCAGAATAATGGGGCCGCTGCGCAGCCCAGCGGGAGCAAGCTCCCTCGCCACAGGGTTGCTCTTAAGATCAGGCCTGGTTTTCCTGCTCGGTAAACAAATCGCTGAACAACATGCTCGACAGGTAGCGCTCACCGGAGTCCGGCAAGATCACCACAATAGTCTTGCCCTGCATCTCCGGCTTCTCGGCCAGGCGCACGGCCACGGCCATGGCGGCGCCACAGGAGATTCCGCACAAGATGCCTTCTTCCAGCATCAAGCGTCGGGCCATGGCCTTGGACTCCTCGTCGGTCGCCAGTTCCACGCGGTCGACCATCGACAGGTCGAGGTTTTTCGGCACGAATCCGGCGCCGATACCCTGGATCTTGTGCGGACTGGGCTTGATCTCTTCACCCGCCAAGGCCTGGGTGATCACCGGCGAAACCATGGGTTCCACGGCCACCGACAGAATCGGCTTGCCCGCCGTGTTCTTGATATAGCGTGATACCCCGGTGATCGTGCCGCCGGTCCCCACGCCTGCCACCAGCACGTCCACGGCGCCATCGGTGTCGTTCCAGATTTCCGGGCCGGTCGTTTTCTCGTGGATCGCAGGGTTTGCCGGGTTATCGAACTGGGCCGGCATAAAGTAGGTGGCCGGGTCGCTGGCGACGATCTCGGCAGCCTTGTCGATGGCGCCCTTCATGCCCTTGGCCGGCTCGGTCAGCACCAGTTCGGCGCCCAGAGCCTTGAGCACTTTACGGCGCTCAAGGCTCATGGACGACGGCATGGTCAGCAACAATTTGTAGCCACGGGCGGCGGCGACAAACGCCAGGCCGATACCGGTGTTGCCCGAAGTCGGCTCGACTATGGTCATGCCCGGCTTGAGTTTGCCGCTGCTTTCCGCATCCCAGACCATGCTGGCGCCAATGCGGCACTTCACCGAATAGCCGGGGTTACGCCCTTCGATCTTGGCCAGGATCGTCACGCCCCGCGGTGCGATGCGGTTGATCTGAACCAGAGGCGTGTTGCCGATGGAGTGCGCGTTGTCTGCGAAGATGCGGCTCATGGCGATTCCTGTTGTCGGGACTTTGGGAAAGGCCCCAAGGGTATGCCTCGTGCTCCCAAGCGTCCAGAAGGAGGAACGTTGCGACGATCAGAACAGTCAATCCCCTACAAGCTAGGAGAACTGCCCAATGAAACGTCGCTACAGTTGGCCGTTAGGGACAATCGCCGCTCTGGTGCTGGTCCTGATTGCCGTGCACATCGCGCTGCCCTACCTGGTGCGCAACTACCTGAACGACAAACTCGCCAACATGGGCGATTACCGTGGCGAGATTGCCGATGTGGACCTTGCGCTATGGCGCGGCGCCTACCGGATCAACGGCCTGCAAATCGTCAAGGTGGACGGCAAGGTCCCGGTACCGTTCGTCAAGGCGCCGCTGATCGAGTTCGCCGTGAGCTGGCATTCACTCTGGTACGACCACGCCGTCGTGGCCGAGGGGCATTTTGTGCGCCCGCAGATCAACTTCGTCGATGGCGGTGCCAACAAGCAGGCGTCCCAGACCGGTAAAGGCACCGACTGGCAGGAACAACTGCGCAAGCTGCTGCCGATTACCCTCAATGAAGTACGCATCGAAGACGGCGAGATCGCCTTCCATAACTTCAGCTCCAAGCCTCAGGTGAATATCAACGCCACCGGGGTCAACGCCAGCTTCTATAACCTGACCAATGTGGTGGATGTCAAAGGCAAGCGTGATGCACGCTTTGAAGGCAAGGCACTGCTGCAAGGCCAGGCGCCCCTGGAAGCCAACGCCACCTTTGACCCGCTGAGCGATTTCGAAGAGTTCGAGTTCCGCTTCCGCGCCCGCGACCTGCAACTCAAACGCATGAACGACTTCGCCTCTGCCTATGGCAAGTTCGACTTCAAGGCAGGCACGGGTGATGTGGTGATCGAAGCCCAGGCTGAAAATGGCCGGCTCACCGGCTATATCAAGCCGCTGCTGCGCGATGTGGAGGTGTTCGACTGGCAACAAGACGTTGAAAACCAGGACAAGAATATCTTCCGTTCGATCTGGGAAGCCGTGGTGGGCGCCAGCGAAACCGTGCTGAAAAACCAGCGTAAAAACCAGTTCGCCACCCGTGTGGAGCTGAGCGGTAGCGTGCATCAGCAAAATATCAGTGCGTTTTCTGCGGTGATCGCGATTCTGCGCAATGGTTTCATCCAGGCGTTCAATGCTCGTTACGAACAGCCCAAGCCCAGCGCTGATTAACCCTGTGGGAGCTGGCTTGCCTGCGATGGCGGTGGGTCAGCCAACTCATCTGTCACTGATACCT
>NZ_JBWKRA010000017.1:0-123588 GCF_059419065.1 Pseudomonas sp. GW821-FHT07B01
CCCTCGCCACAGATTTAGCGTCGTGCCGAAGTTGTGTAGATACCTATGGCCATCGCAGGCAAGCCAGCTCCCACATTGAATGCATTTCAGCTTCAGGTCAGCGGGACTTCGCGGTCCATCATCTGGCTGACCAGCATGACGCCCAGTTCGCTTAACTGGTGGATGGCCAGCGCTACGTCGCGGTGTTCGCCGGTGAGGTCGTTGGACAGGTTGAGCAGCAAGGTGCGCACCGAGGAGAAGGTTTCGTAGCTGTTGAGTACGAGGGTTTCGGTGGGGAGGTTGGGTGTAACGGTGAATAAATTCATATTTTCGTTCTCTGCCAGGGCCATCGCCTTCTTGCTACTAAACAAGGGGCGGCAGCTGTACGCAGGTTAGTAGACCGGTAGAACGAAAGCAAAACCCGGCGCACCCTAAGGCGCCCTGCGCACAGCCACCATCAGATAGGCAAAAAACGCCATGCTTGGAGCGATGCACATGCTTTCGTCTGAGTGGGCTACTAAACCCGATCACTGAACATTCAGCGACCGGCAAACCTTAGAGACGCCCATCCAGACGCACAAGCCGGCGGATTCTGGCGTAGCTGTAGGCAAGGTTACAAGGCACAAGCCCAATTACCAGAGGAGTCCTACAGACTCTGTGAGACAAATCCAACTCACCTGTCGAAATGCAATCCAAACTGTGGGAGCTGGCTTGCCTGCGATTCAGTCAACTCGGTGATTCAGGCGCACCGAGTCGATACCTTCGCAGGCAAGCCAGCTCCCACAGTGTTCGGTGTTGCCTGTTGGGTCAGGCGTTTTCCAGCAAGTTATGCAACTCCACAAACTGCTGCGTCAGCTTATGCCGTGGGTCCAGGTGGATCAGCGGCTTGCTCTCCTGGTGCGACTCGCGCATACGCACGGAGCTGGCCAGGTACACCGGCAGTACCGGCAGCCCTTCGGCAATCAACTCATCGAGAATCTGCTGCGGCAGGCTCGCCCGGGCCTGGAACTGGTTGACCACGATGCCTTCCACTTCCAGGCCTTCGTTATGGTCGTCTTTCAATTCTTCGATCTCTGCTAGCAGGCCATACAAAGCCTGGCGCGAGAAGCTGTCACAATCGAAGGGGATCAGCACGCGATCAGCGGCAATCAGCGCCGAAACCGCATAGAAGTTCAAGGCCGGAGGCGTATCCAGGTAAATGCGGTCGTAATCCTCGCTCAACTCATCCAGCAGCTTTCGCAGCTTGTTGATTTTGTGCTTGGCTTCGAGCTTGGGCTGCAGGTCTGCCAGCTCGGCGGTGGCGGTGATCACGTGCAGGTTGTCGAACGGCGTTTCGTAGATATCCACCTTGTTCTTCTTCGAAAACGGCCCGGAAGACAACGTCTGCTTGAAAAAATCCGCGATCCCCATGGGGATGTCGTCACCCGTCAGCCCAGTGAGGTACTGGGTTGAGTTGGCCTGTGCATCGAGGTCCACCAATAGGGTTCGATAACCTTCGCTGGCGCTGACCGCCGCCAGGTTGCAGGCGATGCTGGACTTGCCCACACCGCCTTTTTGATTGAACACCACGCGCCGCATGGAAAAACCTCCGTGTATCAATGAATCCCCCGAGTGTAGAGCGCAAAAGCGCCGGTTAGCTACCTCGTTCATCCTTGCGCGCTGCCTGGCTCACAAATGAATGGAAACCGCGCACCGATCGAGTCCGGCCTTCGCTCGCCGATAATCTGTAAATTCTTCCAACTTATTTGTGATCAATAGTGAACAAACTTTCACCACTATTTGCTAGAACCCCACGGCACCGGGATAATGCGCGCCATAAGGCCATTGCTCCCTGTCCCGGAATCCGGGGCCATTGGCCGCACATGGAAGCCCGCAGGGGCGGGATAACTTCTCAGTGATCAACTTCAACATCGCCCAATGGCGCGCCTGGGCTCCTGGCCTTGCGAGTGCGGACGACTGGTACGCCTGGTGCCGGGACCCGGTGTTGCCGCCTGTCAGCGAAGCGTCCCCCGATGTGTCATTTTTGCCAGCCATGCAGCGCCGTCGTCTGAGCCGGCTGGCGCGCATGGCATTCAGCGTCGGCTGGCCGCTGGCCGAGGGCCTTGAAGACCTGCCGCTGGTGTTTATTTCCCGCCACGGCGAAACCCCGCGCACCCTGGACATCCTCAGTGACCTGGCCAACGAGCAGCCGCTGTCGCCTACTCAGTTCAGCCTGTCGGTGCATAACGCGGTGATTGGCCTGTGGTCGATCCTGCGCAATGAAACCAGCGAGATGACCGCCCTCGCCGCCGCCGGCGATGGCCTCGAACACGGCCTGCTCGAAGCCGCCGCGTTGCTCAACGAAGGCGCCGCCGCCGTATTGCTGGTGATCACCGAAGAACAACCGCCCCACGCCTACGCCAGCTGGATTACAGATGTGCCCTTCCCCTATGCCCTCGGCCTGTTGCTCACGCCGGGCGACGAGTGGCAACTGGAACTCACCACCGGCACTGTCCAACTCACTCAAACCCAGTGGCCCCACGCCCTGAACCTGCTGCGCACCCTGCTGACCGAACAGGGCGCCTGCCAACATGCCTGGAAGAACCGAGTATGGAACTGGCAACGCAAGCCCTGACCCACAAGCCACGGCAGGCCTATTATTGGCGCCTGTTCGCCACGGCCCTCAGCTTTTGCCTGTTTGGCATCGGCGGGCTGTGCCTGCGTTTGCTGGTATTTCCGTTGCTCAGTTGCCTGCCGGGCGACGCCAGCCAGCATCAACGGCGCGCACGCCACACCATCAGTTGCCTGTTCTGGTTTTTCATTCGCCTGATGAAGGGCCTGGGCATTCTCACGTACCGCGTCGAGGGTGCCGAAAAGCTTGGCCGCCCTGGCCAGATGATCGTCGCCAACCACCCGTCGCTGATCGACGTGGTGTTCCTGATCGGCCTGATGCGCCAGACCAACTGCGTGGTCAAGCAGAGCCTGTTCCAGAACCCGTTCACCCGCAGCCCGGTGCGCGATGCCGGCTATATCAGCAATGACGGCAGTGCCGACATGCTCGATGCCGCAGCCGACGCCCTGCGCGCCGGCCAGACGCTGATCATCTTTCCCGAAGGCACCCGCACCACGCCGGGCGCGGCGCCGGCCTTTCATCGCGGCGGTGCGGCCATTGCGCTGCGTGGTGCGACAATCATCACGCCAGTGGTGATCAAGGTCAGCCCCACCACCCTGACCAAGGCCGAACCCTGGTATCGCATCCCCCACCGTCGATTTCACTTCAGTTTGCGCGTGGGCGCCGATATAGAGCCACAAGCGTTTGCCGCAGTCGGGCCCGCGCCCCAGGCTTCACGCAAGCTCAACGATCACCTGCATCACTATTTCATTAAGGAGCTCGCCGAAGATGAGCGACCAACACCGCCTTGAGCACGACATAAAGACGCTAATCATCGAGGCCCTGGGCCTGGAAGACATCAGCCCCGACGATATTGGCAGCGACCAGACCCTGTTTGGCGAAGGCCTGGGCCTGGATTCGGTCGATGCGCTGGAATTGGGCCTGGCGATCCAGAAAAAATACGGCATCAAAATCGATGCCGACGCCAAGGACACCCGCAATCACTTCACCAACGTGGCCAGCCTTGCGGCGTTCGTCACGGCCCGACAGGCAGCTTGAGACCGTACCATGCAAACTCGTGACGATATCTTCAACACCCTGCGCGACGCCTTGGTGGAACTGTTTGAACTGCCCCCGGAACGCGTCACCCTCGACGCCAACCTTTACCAGGACCTGGAAATCGACAGCATCGACGCCGTGGACCTGATCGACCACATCAAGCGCCAGACCGGCAAGAAAATCGCCGCCGAAGAGTTCAAGGCGGTACGCACGGTGAACGACGTGGTAGAGGCGGTGTACCGTCTGGTCCAGCCCGCCGCATGAGCCGGCTGATCGGCCTTGGCCTGTTATTGGCGGGGCTGCTGTACCCCTTCGCCGTGTATTACGGCACCGAGCATTTTGCACCCTGGCAGTTCGGCTTGCTGCTGGGCAGCCTGTGGCTGTTGCGCGCGCTCACCGCTGCGCGGCGCCCGGGCAGCCGTTGGATGGCGGTGGTGGTGATCGTGTTTTGCCTGGCACTGGCATGGTTCGATAACCCGCAGTGGCTGCGCTGGTACCCGAGCCTGGTCAGCGGGTTCATGCTGGCGCTGTTCGGCCTGAGCCTGAAATACGGCCCGCCGATGGTCGAGCGCCTGGCACGCATGACCGACCCGCACCTGCCGCCCCACGCGGTGGTGTATACCCGCCGGGTCACCCTGGTGTGGAGTGTGTTTTTTCTCTGTAATGGCCTGCTCGCCGCCGCGCTCACCCTGTGGGCGCCGCTGAGCTGGTGGACGTTGTACAACGGCCTGATCGCCTACGGGCTGATGGGGCTGTTGTTTGCCGTGGAATGGCTGGTACGACAAAGGGTTCGAGGCCGCGTATGAAAGGGTTGAAACTTGAGCATTTGCTGCTTGAGCCACTGCAAGATCGCGGGGTGACCACCGAGCCCCTCATGAACCACGCGCAACTGTGGGAGCAGTCGCTGAGCCTGGCGGCGGGCCTGCAAGCCCGGGGTATCCGGCGCCTGGCCGTGCACCTGGAAGACGCCGGGCTGCTGGCGATTGCGCTGCTGGGCGCCTGGCGCGCAGGCGCGAGCGTGCTGCTGCCCGCCGACCTGCAACCCCAGACGCGCCAACGCTGGACCGACGCCGTGGATGCCTGGCTGGTCGAAGCCAGCGACCTGGACGCGCTGTATCAAGTGCCCTTGAGCGCCGCCGCCCTCGACCTGGACACTTGCCAACTGAGCCTGTGCACCTCCGGCTCCAGCGGCGAGCCCAAGCGCATCGACAAGTCCCTGCGCCAGTTGGCCAATGAAGTAGAGGCGCTGGAGGCCCTGTGGGGCAAAGACCTCAAGGACGCCTGCATCATCGGCAGTGTCGCCACCCAGCATATCTACGGCTTGCTGTTTCGCGTGCTGTGGCCGCTGTGCGCAGGTCGCACCTTTGTGCGCAAACAACTGGCGTTCCCCGAAGACATGCAGCGCGCCAGCCGAGAGCACCGGCAATTTGCCTGGGTGGCCAGCCCGGCGTTGCTCAAGCGCATGGGCGACAACCTCGACTGGCCGGCACTGAGCCAGGTTGCGCGAGTGTTTTCCTCCGGCGGTGCATTGCCGATTGAAGCTGCCGGCAGCCTCTACGACCGTTTACAGCAATGGCCGACGGAAATCCTCGGCAGCTCGGAAACCGGCGGCATCGCCTGGCGCCAGGGTGAGCAACCCTGGCAGCCGTTTGCCGATGTACAACTGAGCCAGGATGCCGACGGCGCTCTGCGTATCGCATCAAAATACCTGCCCGAAGGGCACATCGAACAGACTGCCGACGCTGCACGCATCCATGCCGATGGCCGTTTTGAGTTGCTGGGCCGCCTGGACCGTATCGTCAAGCTGGAAGAGAAACGCATCTCCCTGCCGATGCTCGAACAGGCGTTGATGACCCACCCGTGGGTCGCCGAAACCCGCTTGGGCGTGGTGCAGGAAAACCGCGCCTCCCTCGGCGCGCTGGTGGTGCTCAGCAGCGATGGCTTGCATGCCCTGCGCAACCAGGGCCGCCGCACGCTCACCCAAACCTTGCGCCAGCACTTGAGCCAACATTGCGAGGCCCTGGCCTTGCCGCGCCGCTGGCGCTTGCTGCGCCAACTGCCGCTGAACAGCCAGGGCAAGCTGCCTCAGGCCGATGTCGAAGCCTTGTTGCTGGCGCCTCGCCCCAAGGGGCCCGAGGTGTTGGCGCAAGTCGAAACCGAAGGTGAATGGACCTTGCAACTGAGCATCCCACCGGACCTGGCCTATTTCAGCGGGCACTTCCCGGTCACGCCGGTATTGCCCGGCGTGGTGCAAGTGGAATGGGCCTTCAACCTGGGCCAGCAACTGCTCGACTTGCCGAGCACCTTCGCCGGTATGGAAGTGCTCAAGTTCCAACAACTGGTACGCCCGGGCGATCACATCGAACTGCACCTGCGCTTTGATCGGGAGCGTAGCAAGCTGTACTTCGCCTATCGCAATGGGGTTGCGGCGTGCTCAAGCGGGCGGATCGTGCTGGAGGCCGCGCATGCATAACCTGTTCTTGTGGCGAGGGAGCTTGCTCCCGCTGGAGTGCGAAGCGCTCCCAACCCAGGCATCACCCACTCCCAGGACGATCTCGGTCGCCTCCATTGGGGCTGCTTTGCAGCCCAGCGGGAGCAAGCTCCCTCGCCACGGGGTTTGCGCAGGCTTTGAATATGCATAACCCCTGCGCTTTGATCCCGGTATACAACCACGAAGCCGCCGTGCCGGCCGTGGTCCACAGTGTGCTGAAGAGCGGCCTGCCCTGCCTCTTGGTGGACGATGGCAGCAGCGCCGCCTGCGCAGCAGTGCTGGCGCACCTGGCGACGCTGGACAACGTCACCCTGCTGACCCTGCCCAGCAACCAGGGCAAGGGCGGCGCCGTGATGGCCGGCTTTCGCGAGGCAGCGCGCCTGGGCTACACCCACGCCCTGCAAGTGGACGCCGATGGTCAGCACGACCTGCGCGAAGTCGAGACCTTTATCCACACCTCACGCCAGCACCCCGACGCCGTCATCTGCGGCTACCCCGAATACGACGACAGCGTGCCCAAGGGTCGCCTGTACGCACGTTACCTGACCCACGTGTGGGTGTGGATCAATACCCTGTCGCTTGAGATTCGCGACTCGATGTGCGGCTTTCGCGTGTACCCGCTGGCGCCGACCCTGGCGCTGATGGACTCGGCCTACATCGGCACGCACATGGATTTCGACTCGGACATCCTGGTACGCCTGGCCTGGCGCAACCAGCCTATGCGCTGGCTGCCCACCCAGGTGCACTACCCCGCCGACGGCCTGTCGCACTTTCGCTTGTTGCGTGACAACCTGCGCATCAGCGCCATGCACACGCGGTTGTTCTTCGGCATGCTCGTGCGCGCGCCGATGATCCTGTGGCGACGGTGGCAAGCATGAACGACAGCACCAAACATTGGGCCGACCGCGAGGAACGCGGCAGCTTCTGGCTGATGAAATTCACCGCGGTCGCGGTCAAAGTCCTCGGCCGTCGTCTATTGAGCCCGTTGCTCTACAGCATCGTCTTTTACTTCTTCCTGTTCGGCCGCACCGCACGCCACAGCGCCTGGCAATACCAGCAGCGGCTGGGGCAATGGAGCGGGCGCGATGACTTGCTGCCGAGCCACCGCACCGTCTTTGCCCAGTTCATGGCCTTCGCCGATTCGCTGCTGGACAAGCTGGACGTGTGGAACGGCAAGCTGCGCCTGGAGCAAATCGAGATCAACGACCCGGCGCAGTTGCGCAGCCAACTGCGTGGCGAGCGCGGGCAGATGCTGGTGGGTGCGCACCTGGGTAACCTGGAAGTGTGCCGCGCCCTGGCGGAAATTGGTGAACAGGTCACCATGAACGTGCTGGTGCACACCAAGCACGCCGAGCGTTTCAACCGCCTGCTGGGCGAGGCCGGCGCGACCCATTTGCGCCTGATCCAGGTCAGCGAACTGGACCCGGCCACCATGCTGCTGCTCAGCCAGCGCCTGGACGATGGCGAGTGGCTGGCGATTGCCGGCGACCGCATCCCGCTGCACGGCGGGCGTACGGTGCGCGTGGACTTCCTCGGCCATACGGCGGCATTTCCCCAAGGCCCATGGCTGCTGGCGGGCTTGCTCAAATGCCCGGTCAATCTGCTGATGTGTCTTAAGCACCAGGGCCGCTATCGCCTGACTATCGAGCCCTTTGCCGACTTGATCGAATGGAAGCGCAGCACCCGTGAGCAAGTCATTGCCGAATGGACCACCCGCTACGCCGCACGCCTGGGCCAGTTCTGCCTGCAAGCGCCCCAACAATGGTTCAACTTTTACCCTTTCTGGAAGACCGATGACCACGCCTCTTGAGCCCATCACCTTTGGTGAACGCCCCCTGCGCATCGAAGACGTGCTGGCCCTGGCCAACCGCCAGGTACCCACTCGCCTGCAGGACGATGCCGCGTACCGCCAACGCATCGCCAAGGGCGCGCAGTTCCTCGACTCGCTGCTGGACAAGGAAGGTGTGATCTACGGCGTGACCACCGGCTACGGCGACTCCTGCGTAGTGGCGGTGCCGCTGGAGCACGTCGAAGCCTTGCCGCGTCATCTGTACACCTTTCACGGTTGCGGCCTGGGCAAGTTGCTCGACGCCCAAGCCACCCGTGCCGTGCTGGCGGCGCGTTTGCAGTCGCTGTGCCATGGCGTATCGGGCGTACGCGTGGAGCTGCTGGAGCGCTTGCACGCCTTCCTCGAACACGATGTGCTGCCACTGATCCCGGAAGAAGGCTCGGTGGGCGCCAGTGGTGATCTGACGCCGCTGTCCTACGTGGCCGCGACCTTGTCCGGCGAGCGCGAGGTGCTATTCCGTGGCGAACGCCGTCCGGCGGCCGACGTGCACCGCGAGCTGGGCTGGGAGCCGTTGGTCCTGCGCCCCAAGGAAGCCCTGGCACTGATGAACGGCACCGCCGTGATGACCGGCCTGGCCTGCCTGGCCTTCGCCCGCGCCGACTACCTGCTGCACCTGGCGACGCGCATCACCGCGCTCAATGTGGTGGCCCTGCAAGGCAACCCGGAACACTTCGACGAGCGCCTGTTCGCCGCCAAGCCGCACCCAGGGCAGATGCAAGTGGCCGCGTGGCTGCGCAAGGACCTGGCCATCGACGCGCCCACGGCCCCCCTGCATCGCCTGCAAGACCGTTATTCGTTGCGCTGCGCGCCCCATGTGCTCGGTGTATTGGCCGACAGCCTGAACTGGCTGCGCGCGTTCATCGAGATCGAACTGAACAGCGCCAACGACAACCCGATCATCGATGCCGAAGAAGAACGCGTGCTGCATGGCGGGCACTTCTACGGCGGGCATATCGCCTTCGCCATGGACAGCCTCAAGACCTTGGTCGCCAACGTTGCCGACCTGCTCGACCGCCAGCTCGCACTGTTGGTGGATGTGCGCTACAACCATGGCCTGCCGAGCAACCTGTCGGGCGCCCCGGCTGACCGTGCCATGATTAACCATGGCTTCAAGGCCGTGCAGATCGGCACCAGCGCCTGGACCGCCGAAGCGCTGAAAAACACCATGCCGGCCAGCGTGTTCTCGCGCTCCACCGAGTGCCATAACCAGGACAAGGTGAGCATGGGCACCATCGCTGCCCGCGATGCGATCCGCGTGCTGGAGTTGACCGAACAGGTGGCCGCCGCGACCCTGCTCGCCGCCAACCAGGGCGTGTGGCTGCGCGCCCAGGCCGAGGATGCCCGCCCACTGCCACCGGCACTGGCCGCGATGCACGCGGAACTGGCCCAGGATTTTGCGCCGGTCATCGAAGACCGCGCCCTGGAAGGCGAACTGCGCCTGTGCCTGCAACGTATCGCCGCGCAACACTGGAGGCTGCATGCGTAGCCCCGGCGTGTTGCACAGCGACACTGAAATCCTTGTGCCTTTTTTCGACATCGACACCATGAACGTGGTGTGGCACGGGCATTACGTGAAGTATCTGGAAGTGGCGCGCTGTGCGTTACTGGACAAGATCGGCCATAACTACACGGCAATGCTCGAAGCCGGCTATGCGTGGCCGGTGATCGACATGCAGCTACGCTATGTACGCGGCGCGACCTTCGGCCAGACCATCAATGTGCGCGCCAGCCTGGTGGAATGGGAGAACCGTTTGAAGGTGAACTACCTGATTACCGACCTGGCCAGCGGCGAGCGCTTGACCCGCGCCAGCACCGTGCAAGTGGCGGTGCAAATCGCCAGTCGCGAAATGCAGCTGGCCTCGCCCAAAGTCTTCATCGACGCCGTAGAGAGAGCCTTGAAATGAGATCCCCTGTGGGAGCGGGCTTGCCCGCGATGGACGTTAACGATAACGCAGGTCGCCTGACGCTGCGCAGCGCCCTCAGGTTCTTCGCGGGCAAGCCCGCTCCCACATTGATCGCGTTGTTGCTGAGCTTCAGCGCCCACGCCTTCGACCTCCAGCAGTTGAGCGATCAGCTTGCCAAACCCTCCGTGATCCACGGCAACTTCACCCAGGAAAAACACCTGCGCGCCCTGCCCCAGCCATTGGTGAGCAAAGGCACCTTCGTGCTCGCCAAGGATCACGGCCTGCTGTGGCTGTTGAAAACCCCGCTGCAACAGGACTACCGCATTACAGCCCAGGGCATTGCCCGCCGCGATGCCAATGGCTGGCAACTACTGCCAAACAAGAGTGCCGGCGCCGAACAGAATCGTTTGTTCCTGGCAGTACTGCAGGGCGACAGCAGTGGCCTGCAGCGCGACTTCGACCTGCAACTGCAAGGCGAGGCCCAACAATGGAAGCTCACGCTGACCCCACGCTCACTGCTGCTCAAGCAAGTCTTCACCCAGATCAATATCGACGGCGGCGCACTGGTGCGCACCATTGAACTGCTGGAAACCCAGGGCGACAGCACGCTGTTGCGCATGCAGGACAGCACCGCCGACCAGCCGTTGAGCAATGCGGAGCAACACGACTTTGCCCAGTGAGCGCCTGCTGCCGCGCCTGTTCCTGACCTTGCTGGTGGCCGTGCTGGCCCTGGCAGGCTGGCAGTGGCGTGATGGCGCGCCGTTGTCGGCCAACCTGATGGAACTGGTGCCCGGCAGCACGCCGGACGCGTTGGAGCTGCAAGCCGAACAGCGCATGCAAGAGCCGCTCAACCGCGAAATGCTGGTACTGGTGGGGCATGCCGACCGCCAGCAAGCGGTGGCCGTGGCGCAGCAACTGGGTGAGCGTTGGCAGGCCAGCGGCCTGTTTGAAAAGGTGCAGTGGAACCTGCAAGCCGACTTGCCAGCGTTGCGCGAACAACTGCTGCGTGGGCGTTTGTCGATGCTCTCGTGCAAGGACCGCGAACAACTGATCCAGCAGCCTGAGGCGTTCATCCAGCAACGCGTGCAATCGCTGTTCGACCCCTTCACCGGCTTCAGCCTGGTGCCAAGCCAGGACGATTGGCTCGGCCTCACCGGGCGCATCCAGAACAGCCAGCCGCAACACGGTGCGGTGCAAATGGACATCGGCAGCGGCGCCTTGATCGCCGATGCCCACGGCAGGAGTTGGGTGCTACTGCGAGCGCGCACTACCGGCAACGCCTTCGACATGAAGCTGCCGCTGCAAGTGGCGGACTTGCTGAAGGCCAGCCGCGAGCAAGCCAGCGCACACGGCGCGCAACTGCTCGCCGCCAGCGGTTTGCTCTATGCGGCCAACGGGCAACAGCAGGCCACGCGGGAAATGACCTGGGTCGGCGGCGGCGCCACCCTGGGCATCCTGTTATTGCTGCTGCTGGCGTTCCGACGCTGGCGGGTGCTGCTGGCGTTCGTGCCGGTACTGGTGGGCATGCTGTTTGGCGCGGTGGCATGTGTGGCGCTGTTTGGGCATATGCATGTGATGACCCTGGTGCTGGGTTCCAGCCTGATCGGCGTGGCGGTGGATTACCCGCTGCACTACCTGTCCAAAAGCTGGAGCCTGCAACCCTGGCGCAGTTGGCCGGCGTTGCGCCTGACCCTGCCAGGGCTGAGCCTGAGCCTGGCCACCAGCGCTATCGGCTACCTGGCGCTGGCCTGGACGCCGTTCCCGGCGCTGACCCAGATTGCGGTGTTTTCGGCTGCTGGTTTGGTCGGTGCCTATTTGTGTGCCGTCTGCCTGTTGCCCGCGCTGCTCAGGGGCGTGGAACTGCGCCCGGCGCAATGGCCGCTGCGTGTCGCCCAAAGCCTATGGCAGCTGCGCACGGCCTTGCTCAAACGCGTGCCCAGTTCGGTACTGCTGGTGGGGGTGCTGCTGTTCTGCGCGGCGGGCCTGTGGCAACTGAACACTAAAAACGATATCCGCCAATGGATCGGTGCACCGCCGCAGTTGCTGCAGGAAGCCCAGGCCGTGGCGCGCATCACCGGGTTCCAGCCCACCAGCCAGTTTTTCCTGGTGCGGGCGGACAATCAGCAGCAGTTGCTGGAACGCCAGGCCGCCCTGGGCAAACGCTTGGATCAGTTGGTGCAGATGGATAAGCTCCAGGGCTACCTGGCGCTCAATCAACTGGTCAACCTTCCTGGCGAGCAACAACAGCTGCGCGAGGCGCTGAACAACCTGGCGCCACACTGGCAACCGCTACTGGACCTCGGCGTGCCCCTCAGTGCCCTGCAAGCCGAAGTGGCGCAGTTGCAGGCGCTACCCACCGCAGACATCGACGCCGCACTGCAAGGCCCGCTGGCCGAGCCCTGGCGGACGCTGTGGCTCGGCCCGGTGAACGGCGGCGTGGCAGCCATGGTCAGCCTGCAAGGCTTGAACAACCCGGCGCTGCTGCGGGTACAGGCGCTGGACTTGCCCGGCGTGCAACTGGTCGACCGCCTGGGCGACTTGAACCGCGTATTTGCCGACACGCAGATCAGCGCTGCCGAATTGAAGTTGCTGTCTTGCGTGCTGATCGTGCTATTGCTGATTGCGCCCTTCGGCGTTGGCGGCGCCTTGCGTATCGTCGCCCTGCCGCTGCTGGCCGCGTTGTGCAGCCTGGCCAGCCTCGGTTGGCTGGGCCAGCCGCTGACTTTGTTCAGCCTGTTTGGCCTGCTGCTGGTCACGGCCATCAGCGTCGACTATGCGATTTTGATGCGCGAGCAGATCGGCGGCCCTGCCGTCAGCCTGTTGGGAACACTGCTGGCAGCGCTGACGACTTGGTTGTCGTTCGGCCTGCTGGCGGTCTCCAGTACACCGGCCGTGAGTAATTTCGGCTTGTCGGTCAGCCTGGGCCTGGCGTTCAGCTTTATGCTGGCGCCCTGGGCCGGCCGGCAGAAACACGCCTTATGAATGTGATTAGCGCCTATGCGGCAAGGAGCCCTCGTGCCCACAGTTGAAATGGAACGTCGCCAGGTGGTGGTGATCGGTGCCGGGCCTTCCGGTGCCATCGCGGCCGCGCTGTTAAAGCGCAAAGGGCATGATGTATTGATCATCGAGCGCGAGCATTTCCCGCGTTTCTCGATTGGCGAAAGCCTGCTGTCGCACTGCATCGACTTTATCGAAGAAGCCGGCATGCTCGACGCTGTGCAAGCTGCAGGCTTCCAGGTAAAAACCGGCGCGGCCTTCGCCTGGGGCGAGCGCTACAGTGCCTTTGATTTCAGCGACACCTTCAGCAACGGCAAGCCCACCACCTTCCAGGTGCAGCGCGGCGAGTTCGACAAATTGCTGGCCGACCAGGCGGCACTGCAAGGCGTGGAAATCCGCTATGGCCAAACCATTGTCGGCGTGGATTTTTCTGCCGAGAGCCGGTATTTGCATGTGCGCCGCCAGAATGGCAGCGAGTACCACCTCAAGGCCAGGTTCGTGCTCGATGCCAGTGGCTATGGCCGCGTGTTGCCACGCCTGCTGGACCTGGAAGCACCGTCGAATTTCCCGCTGCGCCAGGCCGTATTCACCCACGTCGAAGACCGTATCGAACACCCAGGCTTTGACCGCAGCAAAATCCTGGTGACCACTCACCCGACCCAGCGCGATATCTGGTTCTGGACCATCCCGTTCAGTAATGGCCGTTGTTCGGTGGGCGTGGTTGCGGCCAAGGAGCATTTCGAGGGTGCCGACAGCGACCTCGACGCCTGCCTGCGCGGCTTTATCGAGCAAACCCCAAGCCTGTCCGGCGTGCTGCAAAATGCCGTCTGGGACACTCCGGCGCGCACCATCGGCGGCTACTCGGCCAACGTCAAAACCCTGCACGGCCCAGGCTTTGCGCTACTGGGCAATGCGGCGGAATTCCTCGACCCGGTGTTCTCTTCCGGCGTAACCATCGCCATGCGTTCAGCCAGCATGGCCGCAGGGGTGCTGCACCGCCAATTAAGCGGCGAGACGGTGGACTGGCAAACCGAGTTCGCCGAACCGCTCAAGCGCGGTGTCGATACCTTCCGCTGCTACGTCGAGGGCTGGTACGCGGGCACGTTCCAGGACGTGATTTTCCATCCTGGCAGTTCACCGGAGATTCGCCGCATGATCAGCTCTATCCTGGCCGGTTACGCCTGGGATGAACGTAACCCGTTTGTCAGCGAGCCGAAACGGCGCTTGCGGATGTTGTCGGATATTTGTGCGAGTGAAGCGGTATGAGCAGCCCGGGCGTCGAAAAAAACTACCTGAGTCAAAACTACGTCGAAGAAACCCGCTTCGGCTTCTGGTTCCTGCGCAGCCATACCTGGCAGCATCACGTATTGCGCGTGGCGATCAATGACCTGCGCAGCCTGTTCAGCGAGCCGCTGCCGGTGGCGCCGGTGTTGCTGGATGCCGGTTGCGGCCAGGGCAAATCCTTCCAGTTGCTGCATCAGGTGTTCGCGCCTTCGCGCCTGATCGGCCTGGATGCCGACCCCCACAGCCTGGCACTGAGCCGCGAAGAAGCCGCGCGCCTGGGCCTGGACGTCGAGCTGATCGGCAGCGACTGCGCAACCCTCAACCTAGCGGATGCCAGCGTCGATATCCTGTTCTGCCACCAGACCTTCCATCATCTGGTGGAACAACATCGCGCACTCAAGGAGTTCTATCGGGTGCTCAAGCCGGGCGGCTATCTGCTGTTTGCTGAATCCACCGAAGCTTACATCGACACCTGGGTGATTCGCTGGCTGTTCCGCCACCCGATGCATGTGCAAAAGAGCGCCGAAGAATACTTGGAGATGCTGCGCGAGCAGGGCTTTGAGTTCGCTGCACAGAACATTTCGTACCCTTACTTGTGGTGGAGCCGTTCCAGTGACTTCGGCCTGCTGGAACGCTGGGGCCTGCGCAAGGCACCGCCCGTGGGCCAGCGCGAGGAAACCCTGGTCAACTGCGTGGCCCGTAAACCTGTGGAGAGTGCGGCCCCATGATGCGCCTGCTGTTGATAAGTTGCCTGTTGCTGCTCGGCGCCTGTGCCAGCCAGGCGCCGCTGCCGGAAAAAATGCCGGCCCTGGCCTTGCCGATGCAATTGCATGTGCAGCGCCTGGCGGACAGCCAGAGCCAGGACTGGCTGCTGGTGATCCAGCGCGAAGGCCGCGCGATTCGCTGGTCGATGATGGACCCGCTGGGCATTCCCCTGGCCCGGCAAAAACTGCTTGATGGGCAGTGGCAGGCAGACGGCTTGCTGCCGCCCAACCCCCAGGCGCGCACGCTATTTGCCGCGCTGCTGTTTGCCCTGACCGCGCCCGGTGACGTACCAGCGTTGTATCCCACTGCCCAGGCCATGGACCTGACGCGCACGCTGCCGGGCCACTGGCAGATCGTCTACCAGTCTTCGGAGGTGTTCAGCGTGAACATGGCCGACCCGCCGCTGAGTTACCGCATCAGCCCGCTGGGTGTGAGCCGATGACCGCCTACCTCAATGCCCTTGGCGTGATCTGCGCCCTTGGCCGTGGCCAGGCGCAAGTCAGCCGCAACCTGTTTGCCGGCGACTGTTCGGGCATGCGTGCCGAAAGCGGCTGGGTGCCGGAACGCGTAGTGCCGGTGGCCGCCGTACACGGCGAACTGGCGGGCCTGCCCCCGGAACTGGCCCAGCAAAGCAGTCGCAATAACCAGTTGCTGCTGGAAGCGGCGCTGCAAATTGAAGATCAGATTCGTCTGGCCATCCAAACCTACGGCCCTGGCCGGGTCGGGGTTGTGCTCGGCACCAGCACCTCGGGCATTGACGAAGCCAGCCGTGGCATTGCCCATTACCTGCAGAACACGCAGTTCCCCGCTGACTACGACTACCAGCAACAGGAACTCAGCGCTCCGGCCAACTTCCTCGCCGACTGGTTGAACGTGAGCGGCCCGGCCTATGTGATTTCCACCGCCTGCACCTCCAGCGCCCGTGCATTGATGAGTGCCCAGCGCCTGTTGGACCTGGGAATGTGCGATGCGGTGATCTGCGGCGGCGTGGACAGCCTGTGCAAGCTGACGCTGAACGGGTTTACCGCGCTGGAAGCAGTGTCTGCCGAGCGCTGTAATCCGTTCTCGGTGAACCGCAACGGCATCAATATCGGTGAAGCGGCGGTGCTGTTCCTGATGAGCCGCGAGCCGGCCCCTATCGCCTTGCTGGGCAGCGGCGCCAGTTGCGACGCGCACCATATCTCTGCGCCCGAGCCCAGCGGCAAGGGCGCGTTGCTGGCCATGCGCAAGGCCCTGGCCAGTGCAAAGCTTTCGCCCGAGCAGATCGGCTACCTGAACCTGCACGGCACCGCAACCCAACACAACGACGCCATGGAAAGCCTGGCGGTCGCCAGCCTCTTTCCCGGCGGCGTCGCCTGCTCATCGACCAAGCCCATGACCGGCCACACCCTCGGCGCTGCCGGGGCACTGGAAGCCGCGTTCTGCTGGCTGAGCCTGACCCATCGCCTGCTGCCACCCCACGTATGGGACGGCCACCCCGACCCGGCGCTGCCCGCGTTGCAATGGGCGCGCAGCGGCGACAGCTTGAAAAAACCCTGCCTGATGAGCAACTCGTTTGCCTTCGGCGGTAACAATGTCAGCCTGATAATCGCAGAGGCCCCATGATCGATTGGCCACTTGCCGAACTGCTGCCCCATGCGGGCGACATGATCCTGATCGACCAGGTGCTGTCGTTCGATGAAGAGCAGATCCACACCCGCGTCACCGTCAAGCCCGGCGGCCTGTTCAACCGTGCTGACGGTAGCCTGCCCGCCTGGGTCGGCATCGAGCTGATGGCGCAAAGCGTCGCCGCCTATGCCGGTTGCCATGCACGCCAGCAAGGCAAGGCCGTGGAACTCGGTTTCCTGTTGGGCACACGTAAGTTCGAGTGCAACGTGGAGCACTTTCCGGCCGGTGCCGATCTGAATATCCACGGCCTGCGCTCCCTGGAAGACGACAACGGCATGGGCGTGTTCGAATGCCACCTCACCGGCGACGGTATCCAGGCCAGCGCGCGCTTGAACGTATTTCGACCGCCCCAGGCGGCCAACTATTTAGATGAATCGAAGGACGAAACGCCATGACTGAATCCGTACTGGTCACCGGCTCCAGCCGTGGCATCGGCCGCGCCATTGCCCTGCGCCTGGCCCAGGCCGGCCATGACATCGTGCTGCATTGCCGCAGCGGCCGTGCCGAAGCCGACGCGGTACAGCTCGAGGTCCAAGCCCTGGGGCGCGAGGCACGCGTGCTGCAGTTCGACGTGGCCGATCGCGCCGCGTGCAAAGAGATCCTTGAGGCCGATGTGGAGCAGCATGGCGCCTACTACGGCGTGGTGCTCAATGCTGGCCTGACCCGCGACGGCGCCTTTCCTGCGCTGTCGGAAGACGATTGGGATGTGGTGATGCGCACCAACCTGGATGGCTTCTACAACGTGCTGCACCCGGTGATGATGCCGATGATTCGGCGCCGCGCCGCCGGGCGTATCGTGTGCATTACCTCGGTGTCCGGATTGATCGGCAACCGCGGCCAGGTCAATTACAGCGCCTCCAAAGCCGGCTTGATCGGTGCGGCCAAGGCGCTGGCTATTGAATTAGGCAAGCGCAAGATCACCGTCAACTGCGTGGCGCCGGGCCTGATCGACACTGCGATGCTGGATGAAAACGTGCCGGTAGAAGAACTGATGAAAATGATCCCGGCCCAACGCATGGGCACGCCGGAAGAAGTCGCCGGCGCCGTGAACTTCCTGATGTCGGCCGAAGCCGGCTACATCACGCGCCAGGTGCTGGCCGTGAACGGGGGCCTGTGCTGATGAAGCGCGTTGTCGTCACCGGCATGGCCGGCGTGACCTCCCTGGGCAGCGACTGGGACACCATCGCCGCGAACTTTCGCGCCAACCGCAGCGGCATTCGGCGCATGGATGAGTGGGACCGTTTCACCGAACTGAACACCCGCCTGGCCGGCCCTATCGACGATTTCGTCGTGCCCGCTCACTGGACGCGCAAACAACTGCGCAGCATGGGCCGCGTCTCGCGCCTGGCGGTGTGGGCGGCGGAGCAGGCGTTGCGGGACGCCGGCTTGCTGGGTGACGAGTCGATCAAGGACGGGCGCATGGGCGTGGCCTGTGGCTCGTCCACCGGCAGCACCGATGAGATCAAGGCGTTCGGCAATATGCTGCTCAACTCGGTGGCCGAGGGGCTCAATGCCAACTCCTATGTGCGCATGATGCCGCACACCACGGCGGCAAATATCAGCATCTTCTTTGGCCTCACGGGCCGGCTGATTCCTACCTCCAGCGCCTGCACCAGCGGCAGCCAGGGCATCGGCTACGCCTATGAGGCAATCAAGTTCGGGCGCCTGCCGTTGATGCTTGCGGGCGGCGCAGAAGAACTGTGCCCCACCGAAGCCATGGTGTTCGATGCGCTGTACGCCACCAGCCTGAAAAACGATGCGCCGCAAACCAGCCCTCGTCCCTACGACAGCGGCCGCGACGGCCTGGTGATCGGTGAAGGTGGCGGCATGTTGGTGCTCGAAGAGTTGGAACACGCACTCGCGCGAGGCGCGCATATTCATGCGGAGCTGGTCGGCTTCGGCAGCAACGCCGACGGCCAGCACACCACCCGCCCGGAACAGAAAACCATGCGCCGCGCCATGGAGCTGGCCCTGGAAGACGCAGGTCTTGAACCGTCCGCCATCGGCTACGTGAACGGCCATGGCACGGCTACCGATCAGGGCGACATCGCCGAAACCCTGGCCACCAGCAGCCTGTTTGGCAGCCGTATGCCGATCAGTTCGCAGAAAAGTTTCCTGGGGCACACCCTGGGCGCGTGCGGGGCGTTGGAATCGTGGTTCAGCATCGAGATGATGAACCGCGACCAGTACGTGCACACCTTCAACCTGGACGCGGTCGACCCGCAATGCGGCGAGCTGGACTACCTGCAAGGTGGCTTTCGCCAGATGCACAACGACTACGTGATGAACAACAACTTTGCCTTCGGCGGGGTCAACACCTCGTTGATCTTCCGCCGCTGGGCCTGACTTTTTAATCGATTGGAGAAAACGGAATGTCTTCCCTGCTACGCGCTACCCTGATCACCCTGGCCCTGCTGACCACGGCTGGCTGCACCAGCAAACCCGTGCTCAACACCCAGCATGAGTTACCGGCCACAAGCCAGGTCAGCGAAGAAAAAATGAAACAGGTGATCGTCGCCGCCCTGCAAAAACGCGAGTGGACGGTACAACGCCTGAGCCCACAACTGGTGCAGGCCGAGATCACCGTGCGCGGCCAGTTCTACGCCGCCATCGACATCCGCTACACCCGCAACAGCTACGCCATCACCTACCGCGACAGCCGCGACCTGGGCTACAAGGACGGCAAGATCCATCGCAACTACAACCGTTGGGTGAGCATGCTGGATCGGGATATTCTGGCGGGGTTGCGTACTTACAGCGTGAATGAAGCAAATACTTCGCCCCAAAACTGACCCCCTTGTGGCGAGGGAGCTTGCTCCCGCTGGACTGCGCAGCAGGCCCATTTTTTAGGGCCGCTACGCGACCCAGCGGGAGCAAGCTCCCTCGCCACAGGTTATTGAGCGGCCTTACGCGTCAACAACTCCACAAACCCCTTCGCCATCGGCGTTTGCGCGCCCTGGCGCTGCACCAGCCACACCGCCGTCACCGCCTGTGGGTCGAGCAAGGTGCGATAGACCACGCCATCAATGCGGATGCGCTGGTAAGACGCCGGCAACACCGATACCCCCAACCCCGCTGCCACCAGGCCGATGATGGTCATTGCTTCCCCTGCTTCCTGGGCAAAGTGCGGGCTGAACCCGGCGTCGCGGGCCAGGTTGAGCAACTGCGCGTACAAGCCGCTGCCGTAACTGCGCGGGAAGAACACAAAAGGCTCCTCGGCCAATTGCTCCAGATGCAAGCCGCGCTCGCTGCCGTGGGCCAATGGGTGGCCGGCGCTCAGTACCGCGACTAATGGCTCGCGCATCAACTCGATCACGTTCAGTGAGTCGGCCAAGGGCAAAGGCCGCATCAACCCAACCTGAATCGACTCGTCCACCAGCGACTCGGCCACTTGGGTGCTGCTCATTTCTTGCAGGTTCAGATGCACCGCCGGGAATGCCTGGCGGAAGGCAAAGATCGCCTGGGGAATGCTGGCGTTGAACGGCGCAGACGAGGTGAAGCCGATCTTCAATTCACCCAGTTCCCCCAACTGCGCACGCCGCGCCACATCTGCCGCCTTGTCGACCTGGGCCAGCACCAGCCGTGCCTCTTGCAAGAACAAGCGCCCGGCCTCGCTCAGCTCGACCCGACGATTGGTACGCTCGAACAAGCGTGCGCCCAGCTCGTGTTCCAGCGCCTGTATCTGCTGGCTCAGGGGCGGCTGCGAGATGCCCAGCACCTGCGCGGCGCGGCCGAAGTGCAGCTCTTCGGCAACGGCGATGAAGTAGCGCAAATGGCGAAATTCCATGCAAGCCTCATTAGGTCGTAAAAGCTATCAAACAGGTCGAACAATATATTGGAAAGAATCATTAGCCAGCTATATTCTTTTTCGTATTGTCAGTCCTGGCAGACTTTCCTCCCCGAGGTCCCCCGTGAATCCTGCTGTTGCCCCACTTGCCCAACACACCTCGCCCTCAGCCCTTGATGACGTAGTGGCGCAGCTCAACGACGCGTACATCGAAAAAGGCACGCCGATGTTCATGCGCACCGTGCTGGCGCTGTTCTCCGGCGGCTTCGCCACGTTCGCCCTGTTGTATTGCGTACAGCCGATGATGCCGGTGCTGTCCCATGAGTTTTCCATCAATGCGGCGCAAAGCAGCCTGATTCTATCCGTCGCCACGGCGATGCTCGCCTGCGGCCTGCTGATCACCGGGCCGATATCCGACAGGCTGGGGCGCAAGCCGGTGATGGTCGCTGCGTTGTTCTGTGCGGCGCTGGCCACCATCGCCAGCGGCTTGATGCCGAGCTGGGAGGGCATCCTGTTGATGCGTGCACTGGTGGGCCTGTCCTTGAGCGGCCTGGCCGCCGTGGCCATGACCTATCTCAGCGAAGAGATCCACCCGCAGCACATCGGCCTGGCCATGGGCCTGTACATCGGCGGCAACGCGATTGGCGGCATGAGCGGGCGCCTGATCATCGGCGTGTTGATCGACTTCGTCAGTTGGCACACCGCAATGCTGATCATCGGCGCTCTGGCGTTGATCGCTGCCACGGTGTTCTGGAAGATCCTCCCCGAATCGCGCAACTTCCGCGCCAGCAGCCTCAAGCCACGCAGCCTGGTGGACGGCTTTGTCATGCACTTCAAGGACGCCGGCCTGCCGTGGCTGTTTCTCGAAGCCTTCCTGCTGATGGGCGCCTTCGTGACGATGTTCAACTACATCGGCTATCGCCTGCTGGCCTCCCCCTACGAGCTGAGCCAGGCGGTGGTCGGTTTGCTGTCAGTGGTGTACCTCTCGGGCATCTACAGCTCGGCCAAGATCGGCTCACTGGCCGACCGCCTCGGCCGCCGCCGCGTGCTATGGGGCACCATCGTGCTGATGCTCGCCGGCATGGCCCTGACGCTGTTCACCCCGCTGTGGTTGGTGGTGCCGGGTATGCTGATCTTCACCTTCGGCTTCTTTGGCGCCCACTCCGTGGCCAGCAGCTGGATCGGCCGCCGCGCGGTCAAGGCCAAGGGGCAGGCGTCTTCGCTGTACCTGTTTTGTTACTACGTGGGGTCGAGTATTGCCGGCACGGCGGGAGGCTTTTTCTGGCACTTTGCCGGCTGGAACGGGATTGGCGCGTTCATCGTCGCTCTGTTGGTTGGCGCCTTGCTGGTGGCGTTGAAGCTGGCGAAGTTGCCGCCGCTGGCCTCAGCCTGAGATCCGTGGCGAACGACATCCTGGTCATCACCCGATTGCCCCGAAGCTCATGCAGAACAACCGCGCCGATATGCGCCATCAGCATCAGCAGCAACACCACGCAGGACAAGACATGCACGCGAGTGAACGCGGCAATCTCGGCCGGGTCACTGTCGAACGGCGGGATGAAGACCAGATTAAAGATATTGATCGGACGATCCATCATCAACACGCCAGTCACCAGCACCACACCCAATACCCCATACATAGCCTTATGAACCAAGAGCGCCAGCCACTCCTGCGGCGAACGTTTGACGAATGCATCCAGACCGTGGGTAAAGGAGCAATAAATCCTCAAGACAAATATGGGGATATAGAGGGCGGTCAATGACACATTGAAGAACCCGACCCACGCTTTGACCGACTCAGGAACAGTAAACACAGCGACGTAAAAGCCGGACAGCAATGACCACAGAATGACGATGGCCGAGACCCAATGCAGCCCTTTTTGAGTCGTTGAATAACGGGAAGTTTTCATCGTTTGATCACCTGACACTTTCATCCAAGTACACCTGTAAAAATCCAGCCCATAGTTGCCACGAGCTACAGCTCAATGTGAGCCTCAAGACGATCTGCGCGCTTCACCAGCGTGAGCACCTCGAAGGTATCCACGTCTCGCTCCAATACTGCCAACCAGTTGAGCAATGCCTCTGCCTCGCCGTTGAGGCTCAAACGCAGGCGCTCGTTTTGTACCTCGACCTGGGTAACATCAAGCCCCGACGCTTCGGCGCTGTCGTTGATGCTCGATGCCGAAGGCTGGACGGCCGCGGGCCCGGTACGCTGCGGCTGGGCGCTTTGTACTTGCTGCGCCAATAGCAGTTGTTGCTGGTGATACCGTTCAGCGGTGGCCAACCGCTCCCGACCAGGTAGCCATAGCGTCTGGAGCAGCAGCACACCGATCAAAAACACTGCCAACCCCTTGAGCAGAAAACGGTCACGCGACGACAATGCATTCCAGGCTTGCAGCCCCCTCATGACGGGTCCTCCAGCATCAGCACGGCTTGAACACGATTACCTTCCTTGCTGGCGCTGCCCATGCGTACCGGCATGCCGCTCTGGCGTCCTTGCTCCTGCAGGCGGGCAAGCGCGCCGAGGTCATGGGCCGTCAACTGGATCTTCCAGCCATCGCCACGCCGAAACTCCATGCGGTGGACATCCACGTCGGCGCCGCCAATAACCTGTTCGGCGAGGCTGACCAGGCGTACCAACGGCGTCTTTGCCTCGTGCAGGTTCTGGCCCTGCACGGCCTTGAGTTGCGCGGCGAGATCGACAATACGGGCCTGCTGCGGGTATAGCGCCTGGAAGCGCGCCACACTCTGCGCGTAAAGCTGCTGGGCTTGCCCTTCGAGGTACTGGATACGCAGCTGCGTGAAGCCCCAATCGAGCACGCACGCCAGGGCTGCCGCCAACACGACGGTTGACCAGGGCCAGGCATATCCAACCCGGCGAAACTCACCTTGCAGCAAATCGATCGCTTGACCCGGGTTGCCCCATAGCGCGCGTTCGATATGACCCCGGCTCTGCTCTTCGTCAGGCCATTGCAGGGGTGCTTCCAGCAATGGCTCCAGCGCTTTGAGAGCCGGAACGGACATCGCCAGGCGCACGGGGTCGCCCACGACCCGACGGCCATACCACTGCACCGCGACCTGGCCGCCATTGCCAAGAAGGTCGGCGTCGACATGCACACTGCGCACCTTGATGCCCAACGTTGCCAGTTCATCCAACAGTGCCTTGAAACGTGCCTTGTGGGTCACCAGCACCGTGAAGCAACCCATTGCGTCACGCTGAGCGAGCGCGGCATGCACCGCTTCCAGTTCTTCGCCCAACTGGTCTTCTATCGCGAAAGCAACAGCCTGGGCGCCGGGCTGGCGCTTGGAGGGCCATGCCTGGCTACGTAACGCACTGCACATTTCCATTGGCAACAACAATTGAACAGGCTGCCCTTCCAGGTCGCGAGCCGCGTCAGCCAAATGCATCGGTCGACAGTCATCCGGCGCTCGCCAGACACAGCAAGGCCATTCGCTCAACGTTCCCACACGGCCCTCGGGGCTTAAATGAAGCCAGGTTTTCATGATGAGGTCTCGCTCAGTAACGGCGCAGGAAAGCGACGTTGTACGACGCGCCAGCGCCCGGTTTTAAGCTCGCGCTCCACCTCGCTGGCCAGATGCAAGCGGCCGGTGCCCAAGCGCACGTCCACCTTGATCCGAAACCAACGACTGCTGACGCCCAGCCCATGGCCGGTCACGCCCAACCCGGCAATCAGCGGGTCACGGGTGAACGCCTGCACACTCGCGTAGCCAGTAGCCGGGCGTTGGCTGGCCAAGGCGACGGCAGTGGGTGGCGCGACACCCTCCAGGGTCGCCAGCATCTGCGGCAAGGCGGTGTTGATGTTCAAGCTAGCGTCCTTGGGCAGCAGCGCTACCCACGGCTCCAGTCGTCGTAGCGTCTGGCCGTCAATGCCCGGCAGCAGGCGCAACTGGCTGAGTTCACGTTGCGCCGGCACGTCACCTGTGGCCCGCAGGTCCAGTGCTGGTAACCCCAGGGAGGCGAGTAAACGCAACCAGCGCTGCTCGATGACTTGGTCCACTTGCCCGGTGCCAAGCAGGGCATTGACGTTCAAGCGTGCAGAAAGGTCTTCTATCTCAAGCGTGACGCGCGCGCCGTGCGCATCAAAGGGCCAGGCCGCGCTTGACCATGCCTGGCCGTGGTGGGTCAACGACGATGCGTCATCGTGCGGCGCCGTCAGTGTCACCATGGCCCACGCCTCGGCCGACAACGCCAACTGGCGCAGTTGCAACTGGTGGATCTGGCGGGCACTGCTCTGCACCATCAAGTGATGGCTGCGCAGCATGCCCGCAGTGAGCAACAACGCCAGGCTCATGACCAGCAACACGCTGAGTAGGGCGACACCCCGCTGCCGCTGTCTCATGGCGGCCCCTGGGGCAGAAGCAACACGCGGCGTACCTGCTCGAAGCGGCCGACCGACAACACCAGCTCGAGTGCTTGAGGAGGCGTCTGCGCAGCACCCCTGCCCACCGGCCATACATTGCTCCAGCCGGTGTCGGGGTCAAACAGGCGCCAATTCAACAAGCGCACGTCCTCCAGCAACTTCTGGCGCTCGACCCTTGACGACTCCAAGCCTCGGCTTTCACGCCACAGCACCTGATTGTCCAGGCGATACAGCACTTGTTGGCGCTCACTGCGTGGCAAGTCCTGCGGGTTACGCCAGTGAGTGCGCAGCAGTTGCAGGGAGGTGGGGCCAAGAGCAAATACCGAGGAAGCCACTTGCAAGGCATCCCGCTCGATGACCGCAATGGCGCGTTGCAGGCGACGCAGTTCCTGTTCATGACTGGCCGTGCCTTGTTGCGCCCGCACCACGGTGTCGAACAGACGCCCGCTGGCCAGCCCAAGCAGGGCGAAAATGGCCAATGCGATCACCAGTTCCAATAGAGTGAAACCCGCCTGCTTATTCATCCTCGGCGCGTATCCAACCCTGGGTGTGATAGACCGGCAAATCACTGCCGACGGGACTCACGCTGATATCGACTTTGAGCAGGCGAGCATCAGTGGTCGGGGTTATCGCCTGGTCGACGAGCCAATCGCGCCCATCGAAGCGCCGCAGCAGTTGCTGATGTCCCGACGCGGCTGGCTGCAAACGCAGTTCAGTCAGTTGGTTGTCTGCCACCCAGGCACACTGTGCCTGCTCTTGCAGTCGTGCATTCTGGCGCAACGAGTAGTGGCTGGCGGTGATCACGGCGCCCGCCAGTGTGGCGAAGATCACCAAGGCGATCATGACTTCCAGCAAGGTGAAACCACGATCGCTCGCGTGGCGATTGCGACGCCGCCGGTGCTTAGCTTTCAATGGACAACGCTCCGATTCCATCGCTGATAATGCGCGTCCACACCTGCCCTTCGGATACGAAGGACAAGACAAACGCGTTGACTTCATCGCTGCTGAGCATCAGCACTTGCGGCGCGAAGCTTTCAAGGCTCGAGCGCCGCCCTTCCTGTTCAAGGTGCAACTGCACGCCTTCCACCAGCCGCTGGGCCCCACCCGCAGGGCGCCAACCCTCGGGGTCGAGACGGTAGGCCTGATATTCGTCGCGCCGCACGCGAATGCCGTATTCATGCCCTTCGATCACCGCTTGCTCGCGCAAATGCTCGATCAGTTGCACCAATTGCGAAGCCTCCTGCCGCGCCTGACGGGCGGGGTTATTCCCGGCCACCAGGCTTATCGCGCCCAGCACGATGCCGATCAGTGCAATCACCACCATCAGTTCCAGCAAGGTAAAACCACGGCTATACCTGGGCACTGGATCAGTCTCCCCAGTTACCGATATCGGCGGCATGCCCCTCGCCGCCCGGCGCGCCATCGGCGCCGAAGGAATACAGGTCGTAGCCACCATTGACGGTACGCACGCCCGGGTTCAGGTATTGATAGGGCGTACCCCATGGGTCGACCGGCACACTTTTCAGGTAGCCCTGGGGGTTCCAGTGCCTCGGCGATGGGTTGCCCGCTGGCCGTTTGCTCAAGGCCTCGAGGCCTTGCAGGGTCGACGGGTAGTGCCCATTGTCGAGGCGGTACATCTCCAGGCTGGTGGCGACGGCCTGCACATCGGTCTTGGCCGCGGTCACCTTGGCCTGATCAGGCCTCCCCATGAACTGCGGCACCACAATGGCCCCCAGCACTCCGATAATGACCACCACCACCATGATTTCGATCAGGGTAAAACCGCGTTGTCCCTTCGGCATTCAGTTCACCAGTTGGTTAAGGCTGAGGATCGGCAACAGAATGGCCATGACGATCAGCAGCACCACGCCGCCCATCACCACCAGCATTGCCGGTTCGAACAGACTCACCACCAGCGTGATGCGGGCGGCGAGGCTTTTTTCCTGTTGCTCGGCGGCGCGCGCCAGCATCCTGTCGAGCTCACCGGCGCGTTCGCCGCTGGCAATCATGTGCAGCATCAGCGGCGGTATATCTCCACCGGCCTCGAGGCCTCGGGTCAACGTACCGCCCTCTCGCACCGAGCGCGCGACATCGCACATGCGGCTGCGGATGGTCACGTTACCGATGACCGCCGCGGCAATTTCCAGCGCATCCACCAGAGGCACGGCGCTCTTGCCAAGGATGGCCAAGGTACTGGCGAACCGGGCCGCCTCCATCTCACGAAACACTCCCCCCAACAACGGCAGGCGCAACACCAGGCGGTGCCACTGCCAGCGCCAGTGCGGCTGACGCAGGCTCCAACGCAGCAGCAAGCCTGCGCCCACCAGCATCAGCGCGAGTACCCAGGCATAGCCGCGTACACCCTGGCTGAGGGTGATCATCGCCTGGGTCAGCCAGGGCAACGGCTGGCCACTGTCGACGAAAATCTTCACCACATCCGGCACCACATAGCCGAGCAGGAAACCGACGATGGCCACGCAGGCGAACATCAACAACGCCGGATACACCAGCGCCAACTGGATCTTCTGGCGCGACGCCTGACGGGCTTCGGTATACGCCGCCAACTGCTCAAGGACATGCCCCAAGTACCCAGAGCGCTCACCCGCCGCAATGGTGGCGCGCAACACATCAGGAAAGGCCCTGGGATAGGCGCCGAGGGCCGACGCCAGGGATTGCCCCTCCATCACCCGGTCGCGTACCTGCGAGAGCACCGTGCTGACCCGGCGCTTCTGGCTCTGCTGGGCCACCGCTTGCAGTGCCTGTTCCAGCGGAAGCCCGGCCTGGACCAGGGTCGACAACTGCAAGGTCAGCAGCGCCAGGTCCGCAGCGCTCATTCTCGTCGCCCCACCCACTCCAGCCCCAATGCGTTCGCTTGCCAGTCGCATGCGGCTCGGCAGCAGGCCACGCTCACGCAGCAATTGCCGGGCATGGCGCGGGCTGTCGGCCTCTTGGCGCCCCTTGCATGAACGGCCAGAGCGGTCATGGGCGCGATAGTCATAGGTAGGCATGGCTAGTCTTCCTGGGTTACCCGCAACAACTCATCCACGCTGGTCAGCCCTTCAAGCACGCACCGACGACCATCCTCGAACAAGCTGCACGAGTACCGTCGTGCCTCGGCCAGTAGCGCCTGCTCACTGGCCCCCTGATGAATCAATGCGGACAGTGCCGGCGTAACCGTGACCAGTTCGTAGATACCGATACGCCCGCAGTAACCCTGGCGGCAGTTTTCGCAGCCCGCAGCCTTGAACACACGCGGCGCCTGGGCAGGATCGAGCCCCAGCCGACGGCACACCTCGGCATCGGCCACCACGGCGGTCTTGCAATCGGGGCACAACGTGCGTAACAAGCGCTGCGCGAGTACACCCACCAGGGACGAAGCCAGCAGATAAGCGTCTACGCCCATATCCACCAGGCGAGTGACAGCGCCAATCGCGCTGTTGGTGTGCAGCGTCGACAGCACCAGGTGCCCGGTGAGGGAAGCCTGAACGGCAATTTCGGCGGTTTCACTGTCCCTGATCTCGCCCACCATCACCACGTCCGGATCCTGGCGCAGGATCGCTCGCAAGCCACGCGCAAACGTCATGTCGACCTTGGGGTTGACCGGCGTCTGGCCGATGCCCGGCAGGTGATATTCAATGGGGTCTTCCACCGTGAGGATGTTGCGGGCCTGGTCATTGAGATGGGCCAGCGCGGCATACAAGCTGGTGGTCTTGCCCGAACCGGTGGGGCCGGTCACCAGGAAGATCCCGTGAGGTTTGCCAAGCAATTGCTGCAACTGACTGAGGGTACTCGGCGACATCCCCAGGCGCGCCAGTTGCAGGCGCCCGGCATGCTTGTCGAGCAGGCGCAGTACCACACGTTCGCCGTGAGCCGAAGGCAAGGTGGATACCCGTACGTCCACCTCATGCCCTGCCAGGCGTAGCGCCATGCGGCCATCCTGCGGCACACGTTTTTCGGCGATATCCAGGCGTGCCATGACTTTGATTCGCGACACCAGCAAGGTTGCCAGCTCACGCCGTGGCCGCAGCATTTCGCGCAGTTGCCCATCAACGCGCATGCGTACTACCAGCGTGTGCTCGAAGGTTTCCAGGTGGACATCCGAGGCCTTTGCCCGCACGGCCTCACTGAGCAATGCGTTGATCAACCGAATGATCGGCGCATCCCCTTGCTGCTCCAGCAGGTCGGCCGTTTGCGGCACCTGGTCCACCAGGCTGAACAAGTCCAGTTCCTCGTCCAAGCCTTGTGCGACCTGCTCGGCTGCCGCCTGCCCCTCGCTGTAAATCCGCGCCAACGCCAGGGCAAATGCTTCGTCAGTCACCAGGCGCGGCGGCAGTTCTTGCTCACACAGGCGCAGGGCCTCGGTAATCGCGCTCAATGGCGTAGCGCCACGGACGATTAAATGTCCATCGTCGATCAGTACACCGAAACGCCGGGCAAACCCGAAGGGCAATGGCTTCATTGGCTGACCCCGGGACGCTGGCGCAGGTCGAACAATTGGGCCGCTTCGTCGGGCAATTGCAGGGCGCCAGGTGGACGCTCGCCGCGCAAGTCCTGATAGCGTTCCTGGCTGAGCCTGGACAAGTCCTGGCCACTGCGTACGATCGTCGGGCGCAGGAAGACCATCAGGTTGCTCTTGACCTGGGTATCACGGCTCCAGCGAAACAACGCGCCCAGGTAAGGAATGTCACGCAACAGCGGCACACCGCTGGTCTGCGTTCGTACGCTGTCCTTGATCAGGCCACCGATCACGATGATCTCGCCATCATCCGCCAGGATCGTGCTTTTGAGCGCGCGCTTGTTGGTGATCAGGTCAGAGGAGTCGACGCCAGCGACCGCAGGCGCGATATCGGAGACCTCTTGCGCGACTTCCAGGCGCAGGGTCGAGCCCTCGTTGATATAGGGCTTGATCTTGAGGCTGATCCCGACGTCCTTGCGCTCCACCGTAGTGAAGGGATTATCCGCACCGCTGCTGTTGGTCGCGTAGGAGCCGGTCTTGAACGGCACGTTCTGACCGACGATGATTTCCGCCTCCTGGTTGTCCAGGGTCAGCAGGCTCGGCGTCGATAACAGGTTGCTACGCGTGTTGCTGGCCAGGGCGGATACCAACGCACCGAATCGATCGCCACCCAGCTTTAGCAGGGCCCCCTCCGGCGCGACGGTTTTATCATCGAACTTGAGCGCGCCAAGGATTGGGATACCAGTACCGGGGAAGTTTACAAGCCCTTGACTGCTACCCCGATTGAACGACCACTGCACCCCCAGTGCCTCGCTGATATCACCGCTGACTTCAACGATGGCGGCGTGAATCAATACTTGGGCGCGAGGCTGGTCCAGCTCGCGCACGATGCCCTCAAGGGTGGCCAGTTGTACCGCTTCGGCAACGACCACCAGGGCATTCTGGCTTTCATCGGCCCTGACCATGAAAGGCGCGTTGGCCGTCGATTCTTTCAGGGCTGCGCCGCTGGGTTGGGTTTTCATCCCTTGCCCCATGGAATCCAGCACCTCGGCCAATTGCTTGGCGTCGCTGTAGCGCAGGCGGATGACGCGGGCATTGTCCAGGCGGGCGGGCGTCGCCGTATCCAGGCTACGCGCCAGTTGTACCAGGCGCTGGCGCGCAGCCGCCGTGCCCACGATCACCAGCCGGTTGCTGCGCGTGTCGGCCAGGACCTGAATGGGACTGTCGGCAGCCTGCTTGCCGATGGACGCCTCCATCAGGCGCGCAATATCTGCCGCCACACCATGCTGCAAGACCACCAGTTCGTGCGCATTCTTCGCACCGGAATCCAACTGCCGGACGACATCGCCAATACGACGCACATTGCGAGCGGAATCCGTGATCACCAACGCATTGGCTGATACCGAAGGACCGACGTAACCGTTGGCCGAAATCAATGGCCGCACCAGTCCCGCCAGATCTGCTGCGTTGCTGGCCCCCAAGGCAATGACTTGAGTGACGAACTGCTGTGCAGCCGATACCTGCGCGTCTGCATCGCCGGCCTGGCTCTTGGCCTGGGCTGCCGGAATGATGAGCAACTGGTCGCCTTGGTCGATCACCGTAAAATCATGGGCATCGAGCACACTGTAAAACAGTCGTCGCACACCCTCGCGATCCAACGCCTGACGTGACACCACGCTGATGCGCCCCTGGACTTTTGGGTCCAGGATCACCGTGGTGTCGAGGATACTCGACATCTCCTCCACGACATCGCGCAGCTCGGCATCGTTCATCGCCAACTGCCAGCGTTGCTCTGCTGCCAACGATTGCTCGGCATACCACAACATGCCTAGCATCAACGCCCCGACAGCGCCTTTCAGGGTACTCATGGGCCTAGTGACTCCTGGTTTTTTCGACCGTAGGCCGTAAATGAACGGTGGCGGCTGGGCTCTGCGCCTGCGCGAGCTGAAGAAATCGCCCGGTGTTTGCCCTGTGCAGGTTCAGCGACTCTTCACGCCCCTCGCGCCACAACACCACCTGCGCCGTCTCGATGCGACGCAGCACGCTGCCTCCCGGCAAGCGCTCGCCGGTACGGTAAAACCGCGCCCCGTCAGGGCCGTCCAACAGCGCGCGCGAATCGCTGTCGTTGGCAACCACAATGGCCCGCAGTGTCAGCGGCTCGGTACTGTTCAAGCGGCGGCCTTGGGTCGCCAGGCCAAACACTGTCGCCACTGCAAGGGTATTGAGCGTGACGGCTTGCGGTGCCGCGGCTACGGGCAGAGGCGCCGTCGGCACAGATGTGATCGACACTTGGCGCAACTGCCATTCTTGATAGGCAAGCGAGAGCCCATAGCTCAAAGGCAATAGCAGCAACAATACGGTCGGCTTCATAGCGAGAAATCAAAACCTTGAAACAAATAGCATCAAGTAACAGAGGCCCATGAAAATCCTGACCACGGACCAACCTCGAGGCGCCATCAATTAATGCAGCCTGTTTAAAAAAAGTATTCACCTAAGAAAAAATACCCAGGCAAGTTCGATACAACTTGCCTGGGCTTAGTCAACTAATGAATCAAAGTTGATCCCACGCCGTCTGCCAGTGATGGCCTACCCCCGGTTCAAAACCGTTGGCAGTGGGCAGGTATTGTTTGCAGTAACCCGACGCAGGGAACGGTTTGCACTCATAAACTTCACCCGTTTTCGAATGCAATACGCGGGTACCCGCTTCGTAGCTTGCCAGCCCTTCAGGGAAGACGAAGTGATAGTCCTTCGCCCCGCCTTCACCCGTCAGGTTCACAGGTTGGGTGTCCTGGCGCGTGGTACGCCCATCGACCGTGGTGCCCAGCAGCGTCATATGATGCGTGCCCGGCTCGCTACGCACGTCCATTTCCAGCCAGTTGCTGTAGCCCTGCGCGAGGGCCTTGAGCGTGCCGACCGACTTGTTGTTGGCATCGAACAGCGTGGCTTCGACGTTCATGTCGCGGTTGGCGATCATGGCAAAGCGTACCTTTGCGCGGCCCTTGTCCAATACGTACTCGCTGGCGATTGCGGACAACGCCATGCGCGCCTGCGTGTCCTCCTTGACGTCCAGGGTCAGCTCATAGCGAATAACGCCGCTGTCCTTTTGAGCGAACAGATTGTTGCTGCCTTTGACAGGGGCAATATTGCCCTGCTCATCGCGAATACCCGCCTGGATCAGGGTCTGGGACTGATTGACCTTTTCAGCCAGCTTGAACGACCAGTTCTGCGGTTGACCCTCGTCGACGCTATCAATCGTGATTTCAACCGAATAGGCCGCGCTCTCGCCACTAGCGGTGAAAGCCCGGGCCTTGACCTTGTCACCCACCAGCAGCGTAGCGGATGGCGCGATGCTACCAACGGCGCTCCAACCGCCCGGCAACTCGGGCTCCGCCAGGATGTTCACATCGACCACGTTATAGAAGGCCGCGTCGGTATCCCCGACCGTCCAGACGCCGAGGATTACATGTGGCCCACTCTTATCCTGGGGGATCACACAGGCATGCTTGTCGCCACTGACGGGAAGCACATTGCCACCATCTACCGCACAGAATGGCGTACCGTCAAACGATGCACGCTTGAGCGGTTCGTTGGGATTCCAGCCATTACGGGTAATGAAGTACTCATGTTTGGTGGCCGGGTGCGCCGCCGTGTATTTCCAGTCGAAGTTGATGTTTCTGTCTTTGATTTCGGTCTGGTACCAACGATTGGCGGATTGAGCGTCCATGGCCGAGAACAGGCCGATACCACCACTGGCAATCTTGCCGTCCACAGGGCCCTGCAACGGAGCACCGCCTACGCCGGCGGGAAACCCTTTGAAGGTTTCACCCACACTTTGCGGCTCGTATTGCGCGCCGCCGCAATCTTTGTTCAGGCCTTTCTGGCACTGGAAGGCGCGTGAAGGTGGATCATTCAGATAACCATGCGCCTGTGCACTCTGAGCAGGTATCAACAATGCACTTAACAACGCCAGCGAAGAAACACCGCCCCAACGTGACAGGTCTTTTTTAATCATTAAATTCGAGCCCTACTTAACCAGACAATAAAACCCACATCCGAAAATATGGAATACGCTTTTAAGGTTTCTGTACTGCGAGCGGGATCGAATTTTACGGATATAGAAATTAATTAATGTAGGAATAGTTGAATAATGCCAATCGAAATCTCCCAAAAAATATAAACACCACATTTGACTAGGAATAGTCCTACGTATTTAAACAATTTAAACGAACTGTGGCCAGGCGATAAGAAATCCGCCCAGCCATAAACAGTTTATTCAGGTTATCAGCGACAACATCACCCTCTTATTGCAAGAGGGTGATGACATAAAACCTTGGGACTACACGTGATATTGCGCGGACAACTCATGCACCGCCTGCAGGAAAGCCCCGGCATGCTCAGGATTCACTTCCGGCGTAATGCCATGACCCAGGTTAAACACATGACCGGTGCCCTTGCCATAGCTGGCCAGGATGCGTCCGACTTCGGCGCGGATCGCTTCTGGCTTGGCGTACAGCACGGTCGGGTCCATGTTGCCTTGCAGGGCAACCTGGTTGCCGACGCGACGGCGCGCTTCGCCGAGGTCGCAGGTCCAGTCCAGGCCCAATGCATCGGCGCCCGCGTCAGCGATGCTTTCCAGCCACAGGCCGCCGCCTTTGGTGAACATGATCACCGGAACCTTGCGGCCCTCGTGCTCACGGATCAGGCCGCTGACGATCTTGCGCATGTAGGCTAGGGAGAACTCCTGGTACGCCGCCGCCGACAGGTTGCCACCCCAGGTGTCGAAAATCTGTACCGCTTGGGCACCCGCCATGATCTGGCCGTTGAGGTAGGACGTGACCGACTGCGCCAGCTTGTCCAGCAACAGGTGCATGGCTTGCGGGTTGTCGTAGAGCATGGCTTTGGTCTTGCGGAAGTCTTTCGACGAGCCGCCTTCAACCATGTAGGTGGCCAGGGTCCAGGGGCTGCCGGAGAAACCGATCAGCGGCACGCGGCCGTTGAGCTCGCGGCGGATGGTGCTCACAGCATCCATCACGTAGCCCAGGTCTTTGTGTGGGTCAGGGATCGGCAGGGCTTCGATATCGGCCAGGGTGCTGACGACTTTCTTGAAGCGCGGGCCTTCGCCGGTTTCGAAGTACAGGCCTTGGCCCATGGCATCCGGGATGGTGAGGATATCGGAGAAGAGGATGGCCGCATCCAGTTGAGGGTAGCGGTCCAGCGGCTGCATCGTGACTTCGCAGGCGAACTCCGGGTTCATGCACAGGCTCATGAAATCACCGGCGTTGGCGCGACTGGCGCGGTATTCCGGCAGATAGCGACCGGCTTGACGCATCATCCACACCGGGGTGACGTCTACGGGTTGCTTGAGCAGGGCACGAAGGAAACGGTCGTTCTTGAGGGCAGTCATGTCGGCATCCGCAAAAAAAGTGCGGGCATTTTCTCAGAGCGCGACGCAAAAGGCACGGAATGCACCGTGCCTTTTGTCTATCGGGTCAATTTGTCGCGGCAATGCCGCCGCAGGATCGTTCCCACGCTCCGCGTCATGCTGTTCGGGACGCGGAGCGTCCCTGGCGGCATTCCCACGCAGAGCGTGGGAACGATCATCAGACTTGCAGGTAGTCCAGGATGCCTTCGGCGGCGTTACGGCCTTCGAAGATCGCGGTGACCACCAGGTCCGACCCGCGCACCATGTCGCCACCGGCGAAGATCTTCGGGTTGCTGGTCTGGTGCTTGTACTGGCCTTGCTCCGGGGCTACGACGCGGCCCTGGCTGTCGGTCTGGATTTCGAACTGCTCGAACCACGACGCCGGGCTTGGACGGAAACCGAAGGCGATGACCACGGCGTCGGCCGGGATGATCTCTTCGGAACCCGGGATCGGCTCGGGGCTGCGACGGCCACGGGCATCCGGCTCGCCGAGACGGGTCTCGACCACCTTCACACCTTCCACACGGTCTTCACCGACGATGGCAATCGGCTGGCGGTTGTAGAGAAATTTCACGCCTTCTTCCTTGGCGTTCTTCACCTCTTTGCGCGAGCCGGGCATGTTGGCTTCGTCACGGCGATAAGCGCAGGTCACCGACTTGGCGCCCTGGCGGATCGAGGTGCGGTTGCAGTCCATCGCAGTGTCACCACCGCCCAGCACCACCACCTTCTTGCCTTTCATGTCGACGAAATCTTCCGGCGATTTTTCAAAGCCCAGGTTGCGGTTGACGTTGGCGATCAGGAAGTCGAGCGCGTCATATACTCCGGGCAAGTCCTCACCGGCAAAGCCGCCTTTCATGTAGGTGTAGGTGCCCATGCCCATGAACACCGCATCGTATTCGGCGAGCAGTTGCTCCATGGTGATGTCTTTGCCGATTTCGGTATTGAGGCGGAACTCGATACCCATGCCGGTGAACACTTCACGACGGTGGCTCAGTACGGTTTTTTCCAGCTTGAATTCAGGGATACCGAAGGTCAGCAGGCCACCGATTTCCGGATTCTTGTCGAACACCACCGGGGTCACGCCGCCGCGCACCAACACGTCGGCACACCCCAGGCCAGCAGGGCCCGCGCCGATGATCGCGACGCGCTTGCCGGTTGGCTTGACCTTGGACATGTCCGGACGCCAGCCCATGGCGAACGCCGTATCGGTGATGTACTTCTCCACCGAACCGATGGTCACCGCGCCGAAGCCGTCGTTGAGAGTGCAGGCACCTTCACACAGACGGTCTTGCGGACACACCCGGCCGCAGACTTCCGGCAGGGTGTTGGTCTGGTGCGACAGCTCGGCGGCGGCGAGGATGTTGCCCTCGGCCACCAGCTTGAGCCAGTTGGGAATGAAGTTGTGCACCGGGCACTTCCATTCGCAATACGGGTTACCGCAACCCAGGCAGCGATGGGCCTGGTCGGCCGAGTGCTGGGGTTTGAAAGGTTCGTAGATTTCCACGAACTCTTTCTTGCGTTGACGCAACAGTTTCTTCTTCGGATCTTTGCGCCCGACATCGATGAACTGGAAGTCGTTATTCAGACGTTCAGCCATGTTAAAACCTCATCAAACTGTTCAGGCGCATATCACTGCGGGTTGGCACGGATGCTGGAAAGCAACGATTTCAGGTTGGCAGCCTTGGGCTTGACCAGCCAGAAACGACGCAGGTAATCATCGAGGTTTTCGGCGAGGTTACGACCCCATTCGCTGCCGGTTTCCTCGACGTACTCGTCCAGCACGTGCTGCAAGTGGTTCCGGTAGGATTCCATGGCTTCGCCGCTGATGCGCTGGATCTCGACCAACTCGTGGTTGACCTTGTCGACGAAGGTGTTGTCCTGGTCGAGCACGTAGGCGAAACCGCCGGTCATGCCCGAACCGAAGTTGTAACCGGTCTTGCCCAGTACCGCGACAAAGCCTCCGGTCATGTACTCGCAGCAGTGATCGCCAGTGCCTTCCACCACGGTGTGAGCACCGGAGTTACGCACGGCGAAACGCTCACCGGCAGTACCTGCGGCAAACAGCTTGCCACCGGTGGCGCCGTACAGGCAGGTGTTGCCGATGATGGCACTGTCCTGGGTCTTGTACACGCTGCCAGCCGGCGGAACGATGACCAGTTTGCCGCCAGTCATGCCCTTGCCCACGTAGTCGTTGGCGTCGCCTTCCAGGTACATGTGCAGGCCGCCGGCGTTCCACACGCCGAAGCTCTGGCCCGCAGTGCCCTTGAAGCGGAAGGTGATCGGCGCTTTCGCCATGCCCTGGTTACCGTGCTTGCGTGCGATTTCGCCGGAGATGCGTGCGCCGATGGAACGGTCGCAGTTGCAGATATCCAGGGCGAACTCGCCACCGCTGGCGTCGTTGATCGAGGAGCCGGCCATTTCGACCATTTTCTCGGCCAGCAGGCCTTTGTCGAACGGTGGGTTGCGGTCCACCTGGCAGAATTGTGGCTTGTCTGCCGGGATGTGATCGCTGCCCAACAGCGGGGTGAGGTCCAGATGTCGTTGCTTGGCGGTCTGGCCTTCGAGGATGTCCAACAGGTCGGTGCGACCGATCAGCTCTTCCAGCGAACGCACGCCCAATTTGGCCAGCCACTCACGGGTTTCTTCGGCAACGTAGGTGAAGAAATTCACCACCATGTCGACAGTGCCGATGTAGTGATCCTTGCGCAGTTTTTCGTTCTGAGTCGCTACGCCGGTAGCGCAGTTGTTCAGGTGGCAGATGCGCAGGTATTTGCAGCCCAGGGCGATCATGGGCGCGGTGCCGAAGCCGAAACTTTCGGCGCCGAGGATCGCGGCCTTGATCACATCGAGGCCGGTTTTCAGGCCGCCGTCGGTCTGTACTCGCACCTTGCCGCGCAGGTCGTTGCCGCGCAGGGTCTGGTGGGTTTCGGCCAGGCCGAGTTCCCACGGTGCACCGGCGTACTTGATCGAGGTCAGCGGCGAAGCGCCGGTGCCGCCGTCGTAGCCGGAGATGGTGATCAGGTCGGCATAGGCCTTGGCCACACCGGCGGCGATGGTGCCGACGCCGGCTTCTGCCACCAGTTTCACCGAGACCAGGGCCTGGGGGTTGACTTGTTTCAAGTCGAAAATCAGCTGCGACAAGTCTTCAATCGAGTAAATGTCGTGGTGCGGCGGTGGCGAGATCAACGTCACGCCCGGCACCGCATAGCGCAGCTTGGCGATCAAACCGTTGACCTTGCCGCCTGGCAGTTGACCGCCCTCACCCGGCTTGGCGCCTTGGGCCACCTTGATCTGCAGCACCTCGGCGTTCACCAGGTACTCCGGGGTCACCCCGAAACGGCCGGTGGCCACCTGCTTGATCTTCGAGCTTTTGAGCGTGCCGTAGCGCGCCGGGTCTTCACCGCCTTCGCCGGAGTTGGAACGCGCACCCAGGCGGTTCATGGCTTCGGCCAGGGCTTCGTGAGCTTCCGGCGACAAGGCGCCCAGGGAAATACCGGCGGAGTCGAAGCGCTTGAGGATCGATTCCAGCGGCTCGACTTCGGCGATGTCCATCGGCGTGTCCAGAGTTTTCACCTTGAACAGATCGCGGATCATCGACACCGGGCGGTTGTCCACCAGGCTCGTGTATTCCTTGAACTTGGCGTAGTCGCCCTGCTGCACAGCGGCTTGCAGGGTGTTGACCACGTCCGGGTTGTAGGCATGGTATTCGCCACCGTGCACGAACTTGAGCAGGCCACCTTGCTGGATCGGCTTGCGCGCGCTCCAGGCCTCCAAGGCCAGGGCTTTTTGCTCGGCTTCGATGTCGACGAAACGCGCACCTTTGATGCGGCTCGGTACGCCACGGAAGCTCAGCTCGCAGACTTCTTCGGACAGGCCGATGGCTTCGAACAACTGCGCGCCACGGTAGGAGGTGACGGTGGAGATGCCCATCTTCGACAGGATCTTCAGCAGGCCCTTGGTGATGCCCTTGCGGTAGTTCTTGAACACCTCATAGAGGTCTCCCAGCACTTCACCGGTACGGATCAGGTCACCCAGCACTTCGTACGCGAGGAACGGGTACACCGCCGAAGCGCCGAAACCGATCAGCACCGCAAAATGATGCGGGTCGCGGGCAGTGGCGGTTTCCACGAGGATGTTGGAGTCGCAGCGCAGGCCTTTTTCGGTCAGGCGGTGGTGCACCGCACCGGTCGCCAGGGACGCGTGGATCGGCAACTTGCCCGGCGCGATGTGGCGGTCGGTCAGTACGATCTGGGTACGGCCGGCACGCACGGCTTCTTCAGCCTGGTCAGCAACGTTACGCACTGCGGCTTCAAGGCCCAGGCTCTCGTCGTAGTTCAGGTCGATGATCTGGCGATCGAAGCCCGGACGCTCCAGGGTCATCAGCGAGCGCCATTTGGCCGGGGAAATGACCGGCGAGCTGAGGATCACGCGGGAGGCATGCTCAGGCGATTCCTGGAAGATGTTGCGCTCGGCGCCGAGGCACACTTCCAGGGACATCACGATGGCTTCACGCAGCGGGTCGATCGGCGGGTTGGTCACCTGGGCGAACTGCTGGCGGAAATAGTCGTACGGCGTGCGCACGCGCTGGGAAAGCACGGCCATTGGCGTGTCGTCACCCATGGAGCCTACGGCTTCGTAGCCTTGCTCACCGAGTGGGCGCAACACCTGGTCGCGCTCTTCGAACGTGACCTGGTACATCTTCATGTACTGCTTGAGCTGGTCGACGTCATAGAAAGCCGAACCGTGGTCGTTGTCTTCCATGGTCGCCTGGATGCGCAGGGCGTTCTTGCGCAGCCATTGCTTGTACGGGTGACGGGACTTCAAGCGGTTGTCGATGGCGTCGGTGTCGAGGATCTGCCCGGTCTCGGTGTCCACGGCCAGGATCTGGCCAGGGCCCACACGGCCTTTGGCGATCACGTCTTCAGGCTTGTAGTCCCACACGCCGATTTCCGAGGCGAGGGTGATGAAACCGTTGGTGGTGGTCACCCAACGCGCCGGGCGCAGGCCGTTACGGTCGAGCAGGCACACCGCATAGCGGCCGTCGGTCATGACCACGCCGGCCGGGCCGTCCCACGGTTCCATGTGCATCGAGTTGTACTCGTAGAACGCACGCAGGTCCGGGTCCATCGTCTCGACGTTCTGCCACGCTGGCGGAATGATCATGCGCACGCCACGGAACAGGTCGATGCCGCCGGTGACCATCAGTTCGAGCATGTTGTCCATGCTGGAGGAGTCGGAACCCACGCGATTGACCAGCGGGCCGAGCTCTTCGAGGTCCATCAAATCGTTGGCGAACTTGGTGCGACGGGCCTGGGCCCAGTTGCGGTTGCCAGTGATGGTATTGATCTCGCCGTTGTGGGCGAGGAAGCGGAATGGCTGGGCCAGCGGCCATTTCGGCAGGGTATTGGTGGAGAAGCGCTGGTGGAACACGCAGATTGCGGTTTGCAGGCGCTCATCGCTCAGGTCTGGATAGAAGGCGGTGAGGTCCGCCGGCATCATCAGGCCTTTATAAATGATGGTCTTGTGGGAAAAGCTGCAGATGTAATGGTCAGTGTCGGCGGCGTTGAGCACCGACGAACGACGACGGGACGTGAACAGCTTGATCGCCATGTCCTGGTCGCTCAGGCCATCGCCTGCGATGAACACTTGTTCGATCTGCGGCAGGCGCTCCAGGGCCAGACGGCCGAGTACGCTGGTGTCGATGGGCACTTTGCGCCAGCCGACGATTTGCAGGCCGGCGGCGGCGATCTCGCGGTTCATGTTCTCGCGAGCGGCTTCGGCTTTTACCGGGTCCTGGTTGAAAAACACCATGCCCACGGCGTACTGCTTGGGCAGTTCGACCGCGAATTGCTCTTTGGCGACAGCGCGCAGGAACTGGTCGGGCTTTTGAATCAGCAAGCCACAGCCGTCACCGGTCTTGCCGTCGGCGTTGATCCCACCGCGGTGGGTCATGCAGGTCAGGGCCTCGATGGCCGTTTGCAAAAGGGTATGACTGGGTTCGCCCTGCATGTGGGCTATCAGGCCGAAACCGCAGTTATCCTTGAATTCATCGGGTTGGTACAGACCTGCTTTCATAGACACTTTCTCACCAGGCTGCCTCTTTTACCGAGGCAAATTTCTTTTCAATTCAACCGGTTACCTTCCACGCCGAACGTACGCCGGCTTAGCGGGGGCAAAAGGGAGGTCATTGTACACACCGACACAGACGCTCACAAATTTAGCGACGAAATGTCGCAAATCTATGTCGCATTTATGAAAGGTTTAAAGCGATATGCTGTGCTAGTCAAAACTTTTTTAATTCTGACCGCTACGACTCAAAAGCCACTGTGACGCAGACACCACAAAGCGCGCGGTCTCGGGAGACTGCACGCACTTGCGGATTTTTTTGAGGTGCCGGGAGGGCGGCCTGGGTAAGGCCGCCGGATCTTCAGCGAGTTGCTGCCAGTTCTTGTTGAACGCTGGCAACAGTGCGAGGCCAAGGTTTACCAGCCTGAACCTTCGCTGGCAAGGCTTTGATAGCAGAATCGGCTGCGGCGCGGCTTGGGAAGCTGCCGTAGGTGATCACGTAGAGAGGCTTGCCGTTGAGCACTTTCTTGAAATAACGGTACTGGCCGCCCTGCTCTTTGACGAACGCCTGGGCGTTGGCTTCGGAGCTGGTGCCGAGGATCTGTACCACGAAGTTACCGGTAGGCTGGCTGCTGTACCAGCTGCTGCCAGCAGCGCCGGCCTTGGCAACGGTGGCGGCTGGTTTTTCCGCAGGCTTGGCGGCCGGGGCTGGTTTGGCGGCTGGCGCTGGTGCGACAGGCTTGGTCACCGGAGCAGGCTTGGCGGTAGCAACGGTGGGCGCCGGCGTAGGAGTCGGCTTGGCGACCGGAGCAACCGGCGTCGCTGGCACACCGGCCGGTACGCCTGCAGGTGGCGCGGTAGTGGTCACGGTCGGCGGCGTGGCGCTGGAGCCTTCCACCGGCACACCGTCGTCGCCTTCGGAGATGCCACCGGCTTCTTCAGCCAGAGGGCCGCGCATCACAGGTTGGCCGACCATCGGCAGGTTGGTCGGTTGGCCGGAGTTGGCAAATTCGACGTTTGGCGTGGGCTTGCCCAGTGGCAACTGCGCCTGTTCGGTTGGCGCGCCAGTGGTTGTCGGTGCTTTATTGCGGCCCGGGATCAACCAGGCGGCGGCAACAGCGACCACGACAACGGCGGAAATAGCCAATACGTGCTTCTTAGGCATAGTGAACCCCATCTTTGGACGCTTGACCGCAGAGCGGCTGGCAATCATGGCTTCGATCATGGCATCGCGGGCAACCTGGTTGATGTTTCCAGGCCAGCCATCGGAGCTTTCGTGAATATCAGAGATCTGCGCAGCGGTGAAAAGTTCGATACCCGCCCCTGCGCCTTCAAGACGTTGTGCAAGGTATTCGCGGGTTTCTTCCTCTTCGTACGGCTGCAACTCGATGACGTGAAACAGCTCCTGCTCACCGCTGATCTGCTCCAGATCGGCGATCAACGACGACTCACCGAACAGGAACACATGCGGGCGACCTTCCGGCGTACCCGCTGCCAGCGCCAGCAAGGCTTCCAGGGCCGATTCGTCGAGCTGCTCGGCGTCGTCTACCAACAGGTAGACTTCCTGGCCGGTCAGGCCCAATTGCACCACCTGCTTGAGAATCGCGTTCGGCTCGGCGTTGGAGACGTTCAACGCTTGCGCCACCTCGCGCAGTACGCCAGCCGCATCACCGGCACCGCGGGCCGATACCACCACGCTCTGCACCGATTGTTTGTTGGTGCTGGCCACAAGCGCCTGGCGCAGCAAGGTCTTGCCGCTGCCCAGAGGGCCGGTCACCACCAGCAGCAACTGGCTGTAGCGCGCGAGGTGATGCAACTGCCCCAGTACCGGCTTGCGCTGGGCGGGGAAGAACTTGAAACCCGGCACCCGTGGAGCGAAGGGGTCGTGGCTCAAGTGATAATGGCCGAGGAACGCCTCGTCGGCATGCAAACTAGTCATCGGGTCTTATTAACCTTTGAGCTGGGCCAGGGCGCGGTAATCCGCTCCCAGCGTGGCCTGTAGAATCTCTTTTGGATAATCGTCGGTCACCACGGCTTCGCCGATGTGGCGCAGCAGTACCAGTCGAAGTCGACCGTCGATCACTTTCTTGTCTATCGCCATATGTTCAAGGAAATCCGCCTCGGTCATCTCCGTGGGCGGAACGACCGGCAAACCGGCACGCTGGAACAGGCGGATACCGCGATCGCGCTCTTGGGCGCTGATCCAGCCCAGGCGCTGCGACATATCCAATGCCATCACCGTACCAGCCGCCACGGCCTCCCCATGCAGCCACACACCATAGCCCATGTGCGTTTCGATCGCATGGCCGAAGGTGTGGCCCAGGTTCAGCGTGGCCCGCACGCCGGACTCGCGCTCGTCGGCATTGACCACCAGCGCCTTGGCCGCGCAAGAGCGGGAGATCGCTTCGGTCAGGGCTACCTGATCGAGGGCGCGCAAGGCGTCCATGTGTTCTTCCAGCCAGGTCAGGAACGGCTCATCGCAAATCAGGCCGTACTTGATGACTTCCGCCAGCCCCGCCGACAGCTCGCGCGGCGGCAAGGTGTTGAGGGTAGCGGTGTCGATCAGCACAGCCTGAGGCTGGTAGAACGCGCCGACCATGTTCTTGCCCAACGGGTGGTTGATACCGGTCTTGCCACCCACCGACGAATCGACCTGGGACAGCAAGGTGGTCGGCACCTGGATGAAATCCACGCCGCGCTGGTAGCAGGCCGCGGCAAACCCGGCCATGTCGCCAATCACACCGCCGCCCAGGGCGACCACAGTGGTTCGACGGTCATGGCGCGCAGTCAGCAGGCCATCAAAGATCAGTTGCAGGGTTTCCCAGTTTTTGTGGGCTTCGCCGTCAGGCAACACCACGGAGATCACCGAGTACGCCGCCAGGCTGCGGCTCAGACGCTCAAGATACAGCGGCGCGACCGTTTCGTTGGAGATGATCGCCACCTGTCGGCCGGCAATATGCGGCGCAAGCAGTTCGGGCTGGTCCAACAGACCTGCGCCAATGTGGATCGGGTAGCTGCGCTCGCCTAGATCGACCTTAAGTGTCTGCATGTGTCCCCGCGTTGAAGATGTATTAACGACCGGCACTGTCGAACTCTCGACACCGCCTGGTGGCTCTACGCCATACCTTATAAGGTCATGGCGCGCCGCCGAGAATAGCGCATTTCGGGCCAGGCTTTAACGGGGTGGCAACCGTTGCAGGCGCTCAAGGATGTCAAGTACGACCATCCGAGGTGGCCGCTCATCGGTTTCCACCACCAGATCGGCGATTTCCCGATACAGCGGATCGCGCAGCGCCAGCAGGTCCCGCAGGGTTTTGGCCGGGTCGGCGGTGCGCAGCAACGGGCGATTGCGATCACGGGCGGTACGGCCCACCTGCTGTTCGACCGACGCGTGTAAATACACCACCCGACCACCGGCATGCAGCGCTCGACGGTTTTCATCGCGCATGACGGCGCCACCGCCGGTCGCCAATACCACGCCATCGCAGCCGCACAGCTCGGCAATCATCGCCTGCTCGCGGTCACGAAAGCCCAGCTCGCCTTCTTTATCGAAGATCCATGGGATATTGGCACCCGTGCGCAATTCAATTTCCTTGTCGGAATCTTTGAACGGCAGGCGCAGCTCTTTGGCCAGCAAACGGCCGATGGTGCTTTTTCCAGCCCCCATCGGCCCTACAAGAATCAAATTTCGCACAGAATCAACGACTCACAGCAATCGCCTGGTTATTCATGATACGCGGAGTCAGGAATACCAGCAGCTCGGATTTTTTCTCCGCCAGCACATCGCGCCGGAAAAGGCGGCCAAGATACGGCACATCGCCCAAAAATGGCACTTTATCTACCACTTTGCTCTGGGTGTTGGAGAAAACCCCGCCAATGACGATGGTCTCGCCATCCCTGACCAGAACCTTGGCGTTGACCTCGTTTTTCTTGATCGGCGGCACGTCATTGAGCCGGTTCAGGTAGTCGGGCTCATCCTTGGTGACCTTGACCGCCATGATCACATGGTCGTCGGGGGTGATTTGCGGCGTGACTTCAAGCGACAGCGAAGCCTCTTTGAACGACACCGAGGTGGCGCCCTGGGAGGTGGATTCCTGATAAGGAATCTCGGTGCCCTTGAGGATGCGTGCAGTCTCTTTGTCGGAGGTGACGACCTTGGGCTGCGAGACGATCTCACCGTTGCCGGTTTTTTCCATGGCGGTCAGCTCCAGGTCCAGCAACAGGTTGTCGGTGATATAGGCGATCCCCAGGCCCGAGGTTCCGGCCAGCGACCCCAAGTCGACAAAGGGTGAACTGGGTGGGTTTTGCGGCGGCTCGGCACCCTCCGCCGGCGGCTTGGCAATACCGCCAACGTCGCCGTTGCCGCGGGTGAGCCGCCCACCCCAGCGCACACCCAGGCTTTTGTCGTAGTCGACATTGGCCTCCACAATCCGCGCCTCGATCATGACCTGGCGTACCGGGATATCCAGTTGCGCCACGATGCGCCGCAGCTCTTCGAGCCGCTCGCCAGTCTGGTAGGCGATGATGTTGTTGGTGCGGTCATCCACCGCCACCGAACCGCGCTCATCGGTGGCGCCCTCAAAGCCGGTCACCGACTGAAACAGCTTGGCCAGGTCGGCGGCCTTGGCGTAATTGACCTGCAGCAGCTCCCGACGCAAGGGCGCCAGCTCGGCCATCTGCTTGCGCGACTCCAGCATCAGCAGCTCTCGGGCAGCCAATTCATCGGCGGGCGCCACCAGCAGCACGCCCGCCTTGACTCGCTTGTCCAAGCCCTTGGTTTGCAGTACCAGGTCCAGAGCCTGGTCCCAGGGCACATCCTTGAGCCGCAGGGTAATCGAGCCCTGCACCTCATCGCTGGTCACCAGGTTGAGCCCGGCGACATCGGCGATTTGCTGCAATACCGCACGCAAGTCGATGGCCTGGAAGTTCAGGGTCAGTTTTGCGCCTGTATAGCTGATCGGCGGGGCACTGTCGGGCGGCGGAAGTTGGATGAGGTCCAGGCGATTGGGCACAGCAGCAGCCATCGGTGCCGTGAACGCTATCCATAGCGCCACACCGAAGGACGAGAAGGTCCTTTTCATTGTTTGATTCCGTTATGAGTTGACGTTCAGCACAAGGGTTCGCGGGCGTTCGAGCCAGGCGCCCTGTCCATCGGGAAACAGCTCCACCAGCTCGACAGCAGCGTCTTGAATGGCCGTGACCTGGCCATGGTCCGGCCCCAGGTAATCACCCACCGCCAGCCGATACACCCTGGCCCCAGCCCGCAACAAGGCAAAGGCCTGCGCACCACGGGACAACGTGCCGACCATTTCGAACTGATCGAGGCGCATACCCTCCAACAGTCCCCGTGGCCGGGTGAAATCCGGGGCAAGGGCCGGCCGGCCCGGAACGTGGGGTGCCTGCAAAGCGGGCGGCGTGAACGGGTCGCGCAAGGACGAGGGCTCGTAGACAAATTGCGGCCCTGGGTCGAGCACCTGGCGGGCCTTGCCGTTTTGCAGGGTGCTGCGATAGGTCTTGGCGAGCATGTTCAGACGCAACAAGGCACCCTGATGCCCGAGCGCAACATCCTGCACGGTAACGACCCGCGGCAACCCACCCAAGGCACTGACAAACGTCGCCAGGTCGTGGTAAACCCCGGACGCGCTTATCTGCATGGGTTGTTCGATATAAAGCTGCCGAGGCGCTTCATCCAGCACGGTGATGCCTTCGACCCACACCCCATGGGCAGACGCCAGCCGGGCGATGTCTTCCAGCACGGCAGGCAGCTCGGACTCGCCGGGCAATTGCCCTAGAAGGCTGGCAAGGTTGTCTTCCATGCTCCGGACTTGCCGGGTGCGCAGCTCAAGGCTCGCGGCCAGGTCGGTCTTTTCTGTGAGTTGCTGCTGCAGCGCCTGCTCCCGCGCCTCAAGCCCGTGCAATCGCTCCCGCTGCGGCCCCCCATGCGAAACCTCGCCCAGCACCAGCACCAGGCCGGCCAGCGCACAGCCAAGCAACACCTTGCCCGGCAGGGACCATTTGGCAGCGTTGTAAGAAAGCGTGGAAAAATCGAGCCTGGGCAGGCTCATGGTTGCGCCTCACTGGACTCTCCCTGACGCACCATCAGCTGGAATTCACTTTCGCCGCGTGCACCTTCGGCTTGCACGCGCTGCAGACGGGTCGAACTGGAGCCGTGGATTGGCTTGAGCTGCTGCATCAAACGGGCGATATCCTGGTTGCTTTCTGCCGTGCCGCGAATGCTGATGGTGTCGCCGTTCGCAACCACCTCATGCAGATGGACACCTTCAGGCACCGAGCGAGCCAATTGCTCGAACAATCGAGCACCGGAAGAGCGGGCATCGTGCAGGTCCTGAACCACCTTCATGCGTTCGGCCAGTTGCTGGCTTCGCTCCTGCAAGTCGTCGATGGTCCTGATCCGCGAGTCCTGGGTAGCGATGTGCTCTTCCAGGCGGCTGTTGCGGCTTACCTGCCGGTCTATCGCCTGGTCGATCACTTGATCAGCCAACCACAGTGCCGCGAGCGCCACGCAGGCAAACGCCAGCAATAGCACCAACAGGTATTTACGCCTGCGCTCCGCGAGGGCCTGGCGCCAAGGCAAAAGATTGATTCGTGTCATCCAGCGAAACTCCTCAGGGCCAGCCCGCAAGCCACTCCCATCCCTTGGGCATCCAAGGCCCATTGTGCACCATCGACTCTGTGACCCGGCGTGAAGCTGGCAAAATCCTGAAGGCAAGCGCGCTCCAATGCAAACCCTTCTACATCGACCACCCGCGGCACCAGCCCCGCCAGGGCCAAAACCGCCTCGCGCGCTTCGACCTGCTCACGCAGGCAAGCCGCCAACATCACCTCTACCCACTGCGGGCCTTGAGCCGATGGCCCTTGAACCTGAAAGTCGATGGCCACCTCGTCCAATGGATAGGGGATGAACTGGTCGGCTTCCATCTGGATCTTCCAGGCCATTTCCTCATCACTGAGGCCGGCGTCCATGTCAATCAGCCGGGTAATTACCGACGGGCCCGCAACCGCCACGGCGGCGTACCGGGCCGAGGTACCCAGGCGCGACAGTGCCTGTTGCAGCATACGGCCCACACCCTCAAGGTCCAGCAAGGTGCCGTCCACCACCGCCTGGGGCGGCAGCATTTGCATAACGTAGCCCTGGACGCTGAAACCCGCTGATGAACGGCCTAGTTCGATCAGCTTGATGCCGCTGTCATTGATATCGACCCCCAACACCGTGTCGACTTTTCGCCTGAAAAATCCCTTTCCCATAAAACTCCCCAAAACTTTCCCTGTCATACCGGCTGTCATCTCGCCTGATTGCTGCCAGGCACCTTGCATTCGGTCGGCTTGTTCAAGGCTCGCGAATGACGCCCCAAGCCGAAAAATGCTTTAATGCCCAGCGTTTTTTCCCGCTTTTTATCTGCTGCCCGGGTCGATCCATCGTTTGCCATGCATGCCCCGACGCGTAACTCTTTCTTTTCTCTGGAAATCCAAAAGCCTTGATTCGTCTGCTGAAGTTTTTCGGGTACTCCATTGTCGCCATCGTCTGCGGGCTGCTGCTCGTGTTCAGCGGGGCCTACCTCTACCTTAGTCCGGGTTTGCCCTCCGTAGAGGCCCTCAGAAGTATCCAGTTGCAGATTCCTTTGCGGGTCTACAGCAGCGATGACAAGTTGATCGCGGAGTTCGGCGAAATGCGCCGCACACCGATCCGTTTCGCCGATATTCCACCCAATTTCATCAGCGCATTGCTGTCCGCCGAAGACGATAATTTCGCCAACCACTACGGCGTAGACCCCAGCAGCCTGGTGCGTGCAGCCACACAACTGGTAAAAAGCGGACATATTCAATCGGGCGGCAGCACCATCACCATGCAGGTGGCGAAGAACTTCTTCCTCACCAGCGAGCGCAGCTTTTCCCGCAAGGCCACCGAAATCCTGCTGGCGCTGCAGATCGAACGCCAGTTGACCAAGGATGAAATCCTCGAGCTGTACGTCAACAAAATCTACTTGGGCAACCGCGCCTACGGCATCGAGGCCGCGTCCCAGGTCTATTACGGCAAGTCGATTCGTGACGCCAGCCTGGCGCAGATGGCCATGATTGCTGGCCTGCCCAAGGCACCTTCGCGCTTCAACCCGCTGGCCAACCCGGCGCGCAGCAAAGAACGCCGCGACTGGATCCTGGGCCGCATGTACAAGCTGGGCAAGATCGACCAGGCCGCTTATGAAAGCGCCGTGGCCGAGCCGCTGAATGCCAGCTATCACGTGCCGACGCCCGAAGTGAATGCACCCTATATCGCTGAAATGGCCCGCGCCGAGATGGTTGGCCGTTATGGCAGCGAGGCCTACACCGAAGGTTTCCGCGTCACCACGACGGTGCCGAGCAACTTGCAGGAAATCGCCAACCATTCGGTACATGAAGGCCTGATCACTTATGACCAGCGTCACGGCTACCGCGGTCCCGAGTCCCGCCTGCCGGGCAAGACCCTGAGTGCCTGGACCACCGAATTGAGCAAACAGCGTTCGATCAGCGGCCTGGACCCGGCCATCGTTACCCAGGTATCGAAAGACGGCATCCAAGTGCTGACCCGTTCTGGCGAAGCCCATGTAGCCTGGGACAGCATGAAGTGGGCACGCCCGTTCCTGAACACCAACAGCATGGGCGCGATGCCCAAGCAGCCCTCCGACGTGGCCCAGGTGGGTGATCTGATCCGCGTGCAACGCCAGAAGGATGACAGCCTCAAATTCAGCCAGGTGCCGCTCGCCCAGGGCGCCCTGGTGTCCCTGGACCCGCAGAACGGTGCGATCCGCGCACTGGTCGGCGGCTTTGCCTTCGAGCAGAGCAACTACAACCGCGCTACCCAGGCCAAGCGCCAGCCGGGCTCCAGTTTCAAGCCGTTTGTCTACAGTGCCGCGCTGGACAACGGCTACACCGCCGCCAGCCTGGTCAACGACGCGCCAATCGTGTTTGTCGACGAATACCTGGACAAGGTCTGGCGCCCGAAGAATGACACCAACACGTTCCTCGGCCCGATCCGTATCCGCGAGGCGCTGTACAAGTCGCGCAACCTGGTGTCGATTCGCCTGTTGCAGGCGATGGGCGTAGGCAAGACCATCGACTACATGACGCGCTTTGGCTTCGCCAAGTCGGACCTGCCGCCGAACCTGTCCCTGGCCCTGGGTACCGCAACCCTCACGCCGATGGAAATCGCCACCGGCTGGAGCACCTTTGCCAACGGTGGCTACAAGATCGCGCCTTACCTGATCGACAAGATCGAAAGCCGCAATGGCGACACCCTGTTTACTGCCAATCCGCCACGGGTACCGGGTGATGTGGTCAATGGCGTGGCGGCAACCGACGGCCTTGCGGCACCGAGCAACGGCGGTATCACCATCGAGCCGACGCCAGGCACGCCGTCGGCCGCAAACGCCAGCGCACCGACCGAACCGCAAGCGCCAGCGGTTGCCGAGCGCATCGTGGATGGCCGTACTACCTACATCCTCAATAGCATCCTGCAAGACGTGATCAAGAAGGGCACCGGCCGCCGCGCACTGGCTATGGGTCGTGCGGATATCGCTGGCAAGACCGGTACCACCAACGAGTCCAAGGACGCCTGGTTCTCCGGCTACAACGGCGACTACGTGACCACCGTGTGGACCGGCTATGACCAGCCTGAAAGCCTGGGCCGCCGCGAGTTTGGTGGCACCGTCGCCCTGCCGATCTGGATGAGCTACATGGGCGCAGCGCTCAAGGACAAGCCGCTGCACACCCAGCCAGAGCCGGAAGGCATCCTCAGCCTGCGCATCGACCCGATCAGTGGCCGCGCAGCTTCACCGAGCACGCCGAATGCGTACTTCGAGCTGTTCAAGAGCGAAGACACACCGCCGTCGGTCAATGAGCTGGGCAATGGCGCAGTGCCGGGCAGCCCGCTGCCGGCGGATGAAGGTGCGCCGATCGATTTGTTCTGACCTGATCACGCTGATCGGCCGATCGTTCCCACGCTCCGCGTGGGAATGCATCCTGTGACGCTCTGCGTCACGACCTTAAAAGCAGACGCGGAGCGTCCAGGTGGGCATTCCCACGCAGAGCGTGGGAACGATCAGCCACGGGACATCAGCCACAAAAAAGCCCCGACTGATCACTCAGGCGGGGCTTTTTTTGCGGGTGTGTCTACAACGGCTTAGCCGTTGAACACATCATCCACGCTTTGCAGCGGGTAGTTCTTTGGATACGGCAGGGTAGCCACACCAGTCTCGATAGCGGCCTTGGCCACGGCATCGGAGATCAGGGTGATCAGGCGCTTGTCCATTGGTTTCGGAATGATGTACTCACGACCGAATTCCAGCTTGGCACCACCGTAGGCGTCGCACACGTCCTGAGGTACCGGCAGCTTGGCCAGTTCACGCAGGGCGTTGGCAGCGGCCACTTTCATTTCTTCGTTGATGCGCTTGGCGCGAACGTCCAGGGCACCACGGAAGATGAACGGGAAGCCCAATACGTTGTTGACCTGGTTCGGGTAGTCCGAACGGCCGGTGGCCATGATCACGTCGCTGCGAGTGGCGTGGGCCAGTTCTGGAGAGATTTCCGGATCCGGGTTGGAGCAGGCGAACACGATAGGGTTCGGCGCCATGGATTTGAGGCCTTCAGCGCTCAGCAGGTTCGGGCCGGACAGGCCAACGAACACGTCGGCACCGTCGAGGGCGTCAGCCAGGGTGCGCTTGGAGGACGGATGGGCAAACATCGCCTTGTACTGGTTCAGGTCGGTACGCTCGGACTGAATCACGCCCTTGCTGTCGACCATGTAGATGTTTTCCAGCTTGGCGCCCATGCTGATGATCAGCTTCATGCAGGAAATGGCCGCGGCACCGGCGCCCAGGCAGACGATTTTCGCCTCGCCCAGGGTTTTGCCAGCAATTTCCAAGGCGTTGATCATGCCGGCCGCGGTAACGATCGCGGTGCCGTGCTGGTCATCGTGGAATACCGGAATGTCGCACTGCTCGATCAGGGCCTTTTCGATCTCGAAGCACTCAGGCGCCTTGATGTCTTCCAGGTTGATGCCACCGAACGTGATGGAAATGCGCTTGACGGTGTCGATGAACGCCTGCGGGCTTTCGGAATCGACTTCGATGTCGAAAACGTCGATGCCGGCAAAGCGCTTGAACAGCACGCCCTTGCCTTCCATGACTGGCTTGGAAGCCAATGGGCCGAGGTTACCCAGGCCCAGAATCGCGGTGCCATCGGAAATCACTGCAACCAGGTTGCCTTTGCCGGTGTACTTGTACGCCAGCTCTGGGTCACGGGCGATTTCACGTACGGGTTCGGCAACACCAGGGCTGTAGGCCAGCGACAGGTCGCGGGCAGTGGCAGTGGCTTTGGTGAGCTCTACACTCAGCTTTCCTGGACGAGGATTGGCATGGTATTCGAGAGCGGCAGTTTTCAAATCAGACATATCGGCATTCCGCTTTTACTGTTGGTCGACGGACCGCCGAGGATACGCGTGTCGTAAAGTCCCTACAAGACTGGGCAGTCACAGGTGTCAAGGGCCCTGGGCTACGACTTTTGGCCAAGAGCCACGGGATACAAGGGCTCAACTGTTCACAATCAAAATAAAAAATGTCTACAATTTTTTCTTCAAAGCGTCGATTTCAGCATGCCGGGATCTGTTATTGGCAACAGCCAGCGTGATTGACCTTTTTTCAGGCCGCCACGACGGGCGCGATCCTGCACCCAACCGCGCACCTCAAGGGTGCGACCTTGCAGACCATCGAGCATGGCCGTATCGAACTGGCTGATCAGCTCGGGCGCAATACGCAATACCAGTGAACCCTGCAGTTCAATCCAGATTCCACCGCGATTGCGCTCGATCTTGCTGACCCGACCGGCCACCAGGGCAAACCCGGAGCGCTTGAGATTCGCCACGCTTTGCACTGGCGATTGGCGCCACAGCCCGCGTCGTGCCTGGCGGGCGCTGTTTTCGGCCGCCTGCTGGCAGGCCACCAGGTCTATATTCGGCGCCACGCCCACTTGGTACCCCAGGCCCTCGGCCAGCAGTTGCGCCTCCAGGTTCTCGCCATTGGCGCCGTAGAGGTGAGCCAGGGTGCGCCCGTAATGATCTTTGCCTTCGCGCCCCGGCACCAGGCCGACACGCCCATCGCTGGCCTTGACCAACGCCTGCAGGCGCTGGCGGGCGGCGACAGCGAATGGCTCGTCAGGGCGGCCCTTCTTGCCGGTTTCCGGCGCGTTGAGGCCGATCATGCGCACGCTGCGACCGTCCTTGAGGCGCACCGTGTCGCCATCCACCACGCGCTGCACATCGACGCGGACGACGGCTGCCGGCGCAGGGCAAAATGCATCGGCCTGAGCGGTTGCCAGCCAAATTCCAGGCACAAAAAAGGCGCCCACAAGGGACGCCTTTTTCAACAGCAGGTAAAAGCCCATAAGGCTCTTGAACCTTACTCTGCTGGAGTAGCAGCAGGCTTCTTGCCGAAAGCACCAAAGCGATCTGCGAAGCGCTGTACGCGGCCGCCGGTGTCCAGAGTTTTCTGCTTACCGGTGTAGAACGGGTGGCACTCGTTGCATACGTCAGTACCCAGTGGCTTGCACAGGTTCGAACGAGTTTCGAACTTGTTGCCGCAGCTGCAGGTGACTTCGATGGTTTCGTACGCTGGATGGATATCGGCTTTCATGGCACTTCCTCGGGCTAGCGTGCCGCCACTCGACACTATTGTCGAATACCGCACGTAATTAGGCCGCGGATTCTACCAGACCTTTTTAATCACGCAAGCGGCGGGAATGGTCGAAAACTTCCTTTCATCAGATATTCCTCACACACCGCCGTCAATGTGGGAGCCGGGCTTGCCCGCGAAGGCGGTGTGTCAGTCACTGCATCTGTTACTGCACTAGCGCTTTCGCAGGCAAGCCAGCTCCCACAAGATCCGGTTCCAGTACTGGAGACGTGACAACCCCGGTCTGCTAGGCTCCCGCCCCTGCGCCACCGCTTGCCTTAATAGATGAGACTCCTCGCGTGCCCGACGCCATTTTGCGCCTAGCCCTGCCCTCGCCCCTGCGCCGCCTGTTCGATTACCGGGCCCCGCCCGGCGTGTCGCGTGCGCAGTTGCAGCCGGGCATGCGCGTGCGCGTGCCGTTCGGACGCCGGGAAATGATCGGCATTCTGGTGGAAGTCACCGACCACAGCGAAGTGCCTGCCGAAAAGCTCAAGCCGGCAATTGCCCTGCTCGACGCCACACCACCGCTGCCGCCCGCGCTGTTCAAGCTGTGCCTGTGGACCGCGCAGTATTACCAACACAGCCTGGGCGATACCTTGAGCTGGGCGCTGCCGGTGCTGCTGCGCCAGGGCGAACTGGCCGAAGCGCGCCAGGAGCGTTTCTGGTCGATGGTGCCGGGCGCACGCCTCGACGACCCGCGCATCGCCCGCGCCCCGCGCCAGCGTGAGGCCCTGGCCACCTTGGCACAGCACCCACACGGCGTGGCCCATCAGCTATTAAGCAAGCTGATGCTGAGCAAAGACAGCCTCGACCTGCTGCTGGCCAAGGGCCTGGTGCAGGTGGAAATCCGCAAGCACGCCCCGGACCCGCGCCACGAACACTGGCTGGCCCAGCCGGAGTTGCCGCTGAACCCCGAGCAACGCGCCGCGTATGAGGCGATTCGCGCCGGTTTCGACAGTTTCCATGCATTCCTGCTGGCCGGCGTCACCGGCAGCGGCAAGACCGAAGTCTATTTGCAACTGATCCGCGAAACCCTGCAGGCGGGCAAGCAGGCACTGGTGCTGATCCCCGAGATCAACCTGGGCCCGCAGACCGTGGCGCGTTTCGAGCAACGCTTCAATGCCCGGATCGCCCTGGTACACTCGGCGGTCAATGACCGTGAACGCCTGGAGTCGTGGCTGGCGGCGCGGGATGGCGAGGCCGACATTATTATCGGCACGCGCTCAGCACTGTTCACGCCGATGAAAAACCCCGGGCTGATCATCGTCGACGAGGAGCACGATGGCTCCTATAAACAGCAGGAAGGTTTGCGCTACCACGCCCGCGACCTCGCGCTGGTACGCGCCCGCCAGGAAGACATCCCGATTGTGCTGGGCTCGGCCACGCCGTCCCTGGAAAGCCTGCACAACGCCTACACCGGCCGTTACGGGCTGCTGCGCCTGAACGAGCGTGCTGGCGGCGCCAAACAACCGCGCTTCCTGCGCCTGGACGTGAAAAGCCGTCCGCTGGACAGCGGTATTTCCGGCCCGATGCAACAGGCCATTGGCCAGACCCTGGCCGCCGGCCAGCAAGTATTGGTATTTCTCAACCGCCGCGGCTTCGCCCCGACGCTGCTGTGCCATGACTGCGGCTGGATGTCCGGGTGCGAGCGCTGCGATGCGCGCATGACGGTGCACCAGCGCCACGGCGAGTTACGCTGCCATCACTGCGGCCATGTGGAACGGGTACCGCGCCATTGCCCGCAGTGCGGCAAGGTGGACCTGCGGCCCGTGGGCGCCGGCACCGAGCGCGCCGAAGAACGCCTCGGCATTCTGTTCCCGGACTACCCGGTGCTAAGGGTGGACCGCGACAGCACATCGCGCAAAGACGCCATGAACCAACTGTTCACCACCATCCACAAAGGCCAACCGTGCATCCTGGTGGGCACGCAGATGCTTGCCAAAGGGCATCACTTCCCACGGGTGACCCTGGTGTCGATCCTGGATGCCGATGGAGGACTGTTCTCCGGGGATTTTCGCGCCAGCGAACGCATGGCGCAGTTGATCGTGCAGGTGGCAGGACGCGCCGGGCGGGCCGAAGAGCCAGGCAGGGTGATTATCCAGACGCACCTGGCCGACCACCCGCTGCTGATTCAACTGACGGAACAAGGCTACTTTGCCTTCGCCGAACAGGCCTTGAGCGAACGCCGCGCCGCCGGCCTCCCGCCCTTTGCGCACCTGGCGCTGCTGCGTGCCGAAGCTCACAAACCCGGGCAGGCCGAAGGCTTTCTTGATGAGGCCTGCAGCGCCGCTGAGCGTTTATTGGGCGAACTGGCCCTCAGTGGCATCGAACTACTCGGCCCGGTGCCAGCGCCCATGGAGCGGCGCGCCGGACGTTATCGCGCTCAGCTACTCTTGCAGGCAACCTCCCGCGCCCCGCTGCATCGGCTATTAAGTCGCTGGATGCTTGAGCTGGAGCAACTGCCCAGCGGTCGGCAGGTGCGATGGTCGTTGGATGTAGACCCGGTAGATTTGTATTGAGGGTAATTACGTCACCGCAGGCAAGCCAGCTCGCACATTATGAAATGTAAACCCCCTTAAATGTGGGAGCGGGCTTGCCCGCGAAGAGGCCCGCAGGTCCGCCATATAGTCTGAACGGTTGGCAAGCCCGCCCTCGCCACGGATAATGCCCAGTTTTTCCACCTGCGCATCGCGCGCCGCCGCTTGCGGTCGAAAGAGAACACCATGAAAGACACCATTCGCCAGCTGATCCAACAAGCCCTCACCCAACTCGTCAACGAAGGTGTGTTGCCTGAAGGCCTGTCGCCGGCGATCCAGGTGGAGAACACCCGCGACAAGACCCATGGCGACTTCGCCAGCAACATCGCGATGATGCTGTCCAAGCCGGCCGGCATGAAACCGCGCGACCTGGCAGAAAAAATCATCGCAGCCCTGCCGGCTGATGCCAGTGTCACCAAGGCCGAAATTGCCGGCCCAGGCTTTATCAACTTCTTCCAGAACACCCAGGCCCTGGCGTCGCGCCTGGATGCCGCCCTGGCCGATGCGCGCATCGGTGCACGCAAGGCCGGCGACAGCCAGCGCGTGGTCATCGACCTGTCGGCGCCGAACCTGGCCAAGGAAATGCACGTGGGCCACCTGCGCTCCACCATCATTGGCGACGGCGTGGCACGGGTGCTGGAATTCCTCGGCGACACCGTGATCCGCCAGAATCACGTTGGCGACTGGGGTACCCAGTTCGGCATGCTGATGGCCTACCTGCAGGAAAACCCGATCACCAGCAACGAGCTGGCCGACCTGGAAAACTTCTACCGCGCCGCCAAAAAGCGGTTTGACGAGTCTGAAGAGTTCGCCGACCGCGCACGGGGCCTGGTGGTCAAGCTGCAAGCCGGCGACGAAGAGTGCCTGGCGCTGTGGAACCGCTTCCGTGAAATTTCCCTGTCTCATTGCCAGGAAATCTACGAGCTGCTCAATGTGAAACTGACCATGGCCGACGTGATGGGCGAAAGCGCCTACAACGACGACCTGATCAACGTGGTCAACGACCTCAAGGCCAAGGGCCTGCTGGTCGAAAGCAACGGCGCCCAGTGCGTGTTCCTCGAAGAATTCAAGACCGCCGACGGCGAGCCGCTGCCGGTGATCATCGTCAAGGCCGATGGCGGCTACCTCTACGCCACCACTGACCTGGCCGCCGTGCGTTACCGCAGTGGCGTGCTCAAGGCTGACCGTGCGCTGTACTTCGTCGACCAGCGCCAGGCCCTGCACTTCCAGCAGGTGTTCGAAGTGGCGCGTCGCGCCGGTTTCGTCACCCACCCGATGCACATGGAGCACATGGGCTTTGGCACCATGAACGGCGCCGATGGCCGCCCCTTCAAGACCCGCGACGGCGGCACCGTGAAGCTGATCGACCTGCTGACCGAAGCCCAGGAACGTGCCTACAACCTGGTGAAGGAAAAGAACCCGGAGCTGGCCGAGGCGGACCTGCGTAATATTGCCCGCGTGGTGGGCATTGGCGCGGTGAAATACGCCGACCTGTCCAAGCACCGCACCAGCGACTACAGCTTCAACTTCGACCTGATGCTCAACTTCGAAGGCAACACCGCGCCGTACCTGCTGTACGCCTACACCCGCGTGGCCGGGGTATTCCGCAAGCTGGGCAAGGACTTCAGCGAAGTCGAAGGCCAGATCGCGCTGGACGCCGCCCACGAACAGGAACTGGCGGCCAAGCTCGCGCAATTTGGCGAAGTGCTCAACAGCGTTGGCGAAAAAGGCACGCCGCACATCCTGTGCACCTATTTGTACGAAGTGGCCGGCCTGTTCTCCAGCTTCTACGAGAACTGCCCGATCCTGACCGCCGACGACGAAGCCCAGAAACAAAGTCGCCTGCGCCTTGCCGCATTGGCTGGACGCACCCTCAAGCAAGGCCTGGAACTCTTGGGCCTGGAAACTCTGGAGCGTATGTAAGTTGGCTGCCAAGAAAAAACCTGCACCCAAGCGCGGCGCCAGCCGCTACCAGGCCCCGGCGAAGCAACCGATTCCGGGTTGGTTGTGGATGGCCATCGGCCTTACGGTCGGCGCATTTATCGTGTTTCTGATGAAGCTGGAGCCCGGCCAGGGCGATGACGTCAAGCGCGTCAAACAGGAGCAGCAAAAGGCCACTAAGATCGCCGAAGCCAACAAGACCGCGCCGAGCCCGACTGCACCGGTAAAGCCCAAGTACGACTTCTACACGCTGCTGCCGGAATCGGAAGTGATCGTGCCGCCTGACGCCGTGCCGGAAAAAACCCTGCCGACGCCACAAGTGCCGACCACGCCGGTAACCCCAGCGGAAGCGGCGAAAATCGACACGGCGCGCGCCCAGGCCGCGCTGGCCGGTATCACGCCGCCGCCAGCACCGCCGGTGGCTGCAACCAAGGCTGCGCCGGTGACCAAGTTCTTCCTGCAAGCGGGCTCGTTCCCGAAACAGGCGGATGCGGACCGTGTACGCGCACAGATCATTCTGTTGGGCCAATCGGTATCGGTTGAGTCCGGCACGGTGAAGGATGCGACTTGGTATCGCGTATTGGTGGGGCCGTTCAGCAACCGTGAACAGCTGACCGTGGCGCAAAAGCAATTGGCCGGCGCCGGGTTTAGCAACCTGTTGTTACAACAACGCCAGAGCCGCTGACTCATACTCACTGATCGTTCCCACGCTCCGCGTGGGAACGTGCCCCTTGACGCTTTGCGTCACAGAGCAGGCGCAGAGCACCCAAGGCGGCATTACCACGCGGAGCGTGGGAACGATCACCACTCGTCCGCCCTGCCTCCCTACGGTTGAAATCCCCCTCGCCACCCCCATATGAGTTTCCATCAGGGCATTTTCGCCCCGCTGCGTGGAGACTCTCCCCTTGACCACCATCGTTTCAGTACGTCGCCACGGCAAAGTTGTCATGGGCGGCGACGGCCAGGTTTCCCTGGGCAACACCGTGATGAAAGGCAACGCCAAGAAAGTGCGCCGCCTGTACCACGGCCAGGTGCTTGCCGGCTTCGCAGGCGCAACCGCCGACGCCTTTACCCTGTTCGAGCGTTTCGAAGGCCAGCTTGAGAAACACCAGGGCCACCTGGTGCGCGCCGCTGTAGAGCTTGCCAAAGAATGGCGCACCGACCGCTCCCTCAGCCGCCTGGAGGCTATGCTGGCGGTTGCGAACAAAGATGCTTCCCTGATCATCACCGGCAACGGCGACGTGGTTGAACCCGAGCATGGCTTGATCGCCATGGGTTCAGGTGGCGGCTACGCCCAGGCTGCGGCCAGCGCGCTGCTGAAGAAAACCGACCTGTCGGCCCGTGAAATCGTCGAGACCGCCCTGGGTATCGCTGGCGATATCTGCGTGTTCACCAACCACAACCAGACCATTGAGGAGCAGGACCTCGCCGAATAAGCCCTGGGCTTATTCAGGCTTGAGGCCGCCAAACACTATGTCCATGACTCCCCGCGAAATCGTCCATGAACTCAACCGCCATATCATCGGCCAGGACGATGCCAAGCGCGCCGTTGCCATTGCGCTGCGTAACCGCTGGCGCCGGATGCAACTGCCGGAAGAACTGCGCGTTGAAGTAACGCCCAAGAACATCCTGATGATCGGCCCTACCGGCGTCGGCAAGACCGAGATCGCTCGGCGGCTGGCCAAATTGGCCAATGCACCGTTCATCAAGGTCGAAGCGACCAAATTCACCGAAGTCGGTTATGTGGGCCGCGATGTCGAGTCGATCATTCGCGACCTGGCTGACGCCGCCCTGAAGATGCTGCGCGAACAGGAAGTGACCAAGGTCAGCCATCGCGCCGAAGACGCCGCTGAAGAGCGCATCCTCGACGCCCTGCTGCCACCGGCACGCATGGGTTTCAACGAAGACGCCGCACCTTCGTCGGATTCCAACACCCGTCAGCTGTTCCGCAAGCGCCTGCGTGAAGGCCAGTTGGATGACAAGGAAATCGAGATCGAAGTGGCCGAAGTGTCCGGCGTGGATATCTCTGCCCCGCCTGGCATGGAAGAAATGACCAGCCAGTTGCAAAACCTGTTCGCCAACATGGGCAAGGGCAAGAAGAAAAGCCGCAAGCTCAAGGTCAAGGATGCGCTCAAGCTGGTGCGCGACGAAGAAGCCGGGCGCCTGGTCAATGAGGAAGAACTCAAGGCCAAGGCCCTGGAAGCGGTCGAGCAACATGGCATTGTGTTTATCGATGAGATCGACAAGGTGGCCAAGCGTGGTAACTCCGGCGGCGTGGATGTCTCCCGCGAAGGCGTGCAGCGCGATTTGCTGCCGCTGATCGAAGGCTGCACGGTCAACACCAAGCTGGGCATGGTCAAGACTGACCACATCCTGTTTATCGCCTCCGGTGCCTTCCACCTGAGCAAGCCGAGCGACCTGGTGCCCGAGCTGCAAGGCCGCCTGCCGATTCGGGTGGAACTCAAGGCACTGACGCCGGGCGACTTCGAGCGCATCCTCAGCGAACCGCATGCCTCGCTCACCGAGCAGTACCGCGAGCTGCTGAAAACCGAAGGGCTGGGTATCGAATTCCAGGCTGACGGTATCAAGCGCCTGGCGGAGATCGCCTGGCAGGTCAACGAGAAGACCGAGAACATCGGTGCCCGTCGCCTGCATACCTTGCTTGAGCGCCTGCTTGAGGAAGTGTCGTTCAGCGCCGGCGACATGGCCGGTGCGCAGAATGGCGAAGCGATCAAGATCGATGCTGACTACGTCAACAGCCACTTGGGCGAATTGGCGCAGAACGAAGACTTGTCTCGTTATATCCTGTAAGCCTCACCCAATGTGGGAGTGGCTTGTGTGGGAGCTGGCTTGCCTGCGATAGCATCACTTCAGTGTTCCTGAAACACCGAGGTGCCTGCATCGCGGGCAAGCCCGGCTCCCACGTTGGTCCCTTCCACATTTTGGGCCGGTTCCTTCAGGGTTATCTCCAATGTCGAAATTTCCTACCGCAGTAAACCTGCACAAAACCTCCAATACCCTCGGCCTGACCTACGGGCCAGACGAAACCTACCAGTTGCCCGCCGAATTCCTGCGGGTGCACTCCCCTTCTGCCGAGGTCCAGGGCCACGGCAAACCCATCCTGCAATTCGGCAAGCTCAACGTCCGGTTGATCAAGCTGGAACCGGCCGGCCAGTACGCACTGAAATTGACCTTCGACGACGGTCATGACAGCGGACTGTTCACCTGGGACTATCTCTATCAGCTGGCCGTACGTCAGGACGCTCTATGGGCCGACTACCTGGCCGAACTCAAAGCCGCTGGAAAAACCCGCGATCCGAGTGAGTCGGTCGTGCGGCTGATGCTCTAGCACAGGGGTCTTGCTGTTTAGAGCGCATTTTCTAATTTCATCTGCTTGAATGCCCTGTCGCGTGGCCAACGATTGGCCTGCTTGCGAAAAAAAATAAACTCGGGTAACCAATGGAGCTGGCAAGTTCCCTGCATTTGACGATGCGGTATCAACGGTCACCCGAGTCGCAGTACCAGGCTGGTGTCGTGTATCGAAATTGGGTGCGCAGCAATCGCCGGTACTCGTCTTTCGGACAATGGAGCGTCGTAGATGAGTAACAAGAATAACGATGACTTGAAACGCCAGGCCTCGGAAAACACCCTGGGGTTGAACCCGATCATCGCGTTACGCAAAAAGGATTTATTGGCCTCGGCCAAGATGGTGCTGACCCAAGCCATCAAGCAACCGTTGCACAGCGTCAAGCACGTCGCCCACTTTGGCGTTGAATTGAAGAATGTGATGTTCGGCAAATCCGCGCTGGTGCCCGAGGGCGACGACCGTCGCTTCAACGACCCGGCCTGGAGCCAGAACCCGCTCTACAAACGTTATTTGCAGACTTACCTGGCGTGGCGCAAGGAGCTTCACGACTGGATCGACGACAGCAACCTGTCGGCACAAGACATCAGCCGCGGCCACTTCGTGATCAACCTGATGACCGAAGCCATGGCCCCCACCAACAGCGCGGCCAACCCGGCGGCGGTCAAGCGCTTCTTTGAAACCGGAGGCAAAAGCCTGCTCGACGGCCTTTCCCACCTGGCCAAGGACATGGTGCACAACGGCGGTATGCCCAGCCAGGTCAACATGGGCGCCTTTGAAGTCGGCAAGACCCTGGGCACCAGCGAAGGCGCGGTGGTGTTTCGCAACGATGTACTGGAGCTGATCCAGTACAAGCCCATCACCGAACAGGTACACGAACGCCCGCTGCTGGTGGTACCGCCGCAGATCAACAAATTCTACGTCTTCGACCTGTGCCCGGATAAAAGCCTGGCACGCTTCTGCCTGCGTAATGGCCAGCAGACCTTTATCGTCAGTTGGCGCAACCCCACCAAGGCCCAGCGCGAATGGGGGCTATCCACCTATATCGAGGCGCTGAAGGAAGCGGTCGATGTGGTCACGGCAATTACCGGCAGCAAAGACGTGAATATGCTCGGTGCCTGCTCCGGCGGCATCACCTGCACCGCACTGTTGGGCCACTACGCGGCGCTGGGCGAGAAGAAGGTCAACGCCCTGACGCTGCTAGTGAGCGTGCTGGATACCACCCTGGACACCCAGGTGGCGTTGTTTGTGGATGAACAGACTCTGGAAGCGGCCAAGCGCCACTCCTATCAGGCCGGCGTGCTGGAAGGCCGCGACATGGCCAAGGTCTTTGCCTGGATGCGCCCCAACGACTTGATCTGGAACTATTGGGTCAACAACTACCTGCTGGGCAACGAGCCGCCGGTGTTCGACATCCTGTTCTGGAACAACGACACCACACGCTTGCCGGCCGCGTTCCATGGCGACCTGATCGAACTGTTCAAAAACAACCCATTGGTACGGGCCAACGCCCTGGAAGTGTGCGGCACGCCCATCGATCTCAAGCAGGTCACTGCCGATATCTATTCCCTGGCCGGCACCAACGACCACATCACGCCGTGGCAGTCCTGCTACAAGTCAGCGCAGTTGTTCGGCGGCAAGGTCGAGTTTGTACTGTCCAGCAGCGGGCATATCCAGAGCATCCTCAACCCGCCGGGCAACCCCAAAGCGCGCTACCAGACCAGCGAGGGCCTGGCCGGCAGTGCGCTGGAGTGGCAAGAAGATGCGACCAAGCACACCGATTCGTGGTGGCTGCACTGGCAGGTGTGGCAGGCGGAGCGGGCGGGAAAACTGAAAAAAGCCCCGACGACATTAGGCAATAAAACCTATGCAGCCGCTGAAGCGGCGCCGGGTACCTATGTACATGAACGCTAGGCATTCTTGTGATTGAAATGAGATCAGATGTGGGAGCTGGCTTGCCTGCGATAGCGATGGGCCTGCTCACTAATCGCGGCCTGAAAGAATGCCATCGCAGGCAAGCCAGCTCCCACACTGACCGAGTTCCTACAGACCAATAGCACCACTTCACAGGGCTTGAGCATGGCGCAACCGTTCATCTTCCGTACCATCGACCTGGATGGCCAGACCATCCGCACGGCGGTACGCCCGGGCAAGCCGCACTTGACCCCGCTGCTGATCTTCAACGGCATCGGCGCCAACCTTGAGCTGGTGTTTCCGTTCGTCCAGGCCCTGGACCCGGACCTGGAAGTGATCGCCTTCGACGTGCCCGGCGTGGGCGGATCCTCGACGCCGAACCGACCCTATCGCTTCCCCGGCCTGGCCAAGCTCACCGCACGTATGCTCGATTACCTCGACTACGGCCAAGTGAATGCCGTGGGCGTGTCCTGGGGCGGAGCGCTGGCCCAGCAATTTGCGTATGACTACCCCGAGCGCTGCAAGAAATTGATCCTGGCGGCCACCGCAGCCGGGGCCTTCATGGTGCCGGGCAAACCGAAGGTCTTGTGGCTGATGGCAAGCCCCAGGCGCTATATCCAGCCGTCCCACGTGGTGCGCATTGCACCGATGATTTATGGCGGCTCGTTCCGCCGTGATTCCAAACTGGCCGCCGAGCACGCCAGCAAAGTGCGCTCGGCCGGCAAGCTGGGCTACTACTGGCAACTGTTTGCCGGGCTGGGCTGGACCAGCATTCACTGGCTGCACAAGATCCGCCAGCCCACCCTGGTGCTGGCCGGGGACGATGACCCGCTGATCCCGCTGGTCAACATGCGCATGCTCGCCTGGCGCATCCCCAATGCGCAGTTGCACATCATCGACGACGGCCACCTGTTCCTGATCACCCGGGCCGAAGCCGTGGCGCCGATCATCATGAAGTTTCTGGAGGAGGAGCGCCTGCGCGCCGTGATACATCCGCGACCGGCGGTGTGAAGGACCACACCACCGCGCAACTTGCCAGGAACCGACTATGGTTCTGGATTGGCGTGCCTGCTTGATGACTTGACGAAGGAGTGTTGGCTCATGCGAGAAAGACCCGTGACGAACCCGGCGCCCACCCCCGCTGCGTTCATCAACGCGCAAAATGCGATCACCGGCCTGCGCGGCCGGGACTTGCTGTCGACCCTGCGTACCGTCGCCGCGCACGGCCTGCGCAACCCGGTGCACACCGCTCGCCACGCCCTGGCCCTGGGCGGCCAGCTAGGCCGCGTGCTGCTGGGTGAGGCCGTGCACGAACCCAACCCCAGGGACCATCGCTTCAGCGACCCCACCTGGAAGCTCAACCCGCTGTACCGCCGCAGCTTGCAAGCCTATCTGAGCTGGCAAAAACAGACACGGCAGTGGATCGACGACAGCACCCTCAGTGACGATGATCGCGCCCGCGCGCAGTTCGCCTTCGCCCTGCTCAACGATGCTGTCTCCCCTTCCAACACCCTGCTCAACCCGCTGGCGATCAAGGAGCTGCTCAACTCCGGCGGCAACAGCGTGGTGCGTGGCGTGAGTAACTTGTTCGAAGACCTGCTGCACAACAACGGTTTGCCGCGTCAGGTCAGCAAGCACGCCTTTGAAGTGGGCAAGACCGTGGCGACCACGCCCGGTTCGGTGGTGTTTCGCAATGAGCTGCTGGAGCTGATCCAATACAAGCCCATGAGCGAAAAACAGTACGCCAAGCCACTGCTGGTGGTGCCGCCGCAAATCAACAAGTACTACATTTTCGACCTGAGCCCGGCCAACAGCTTTGTGCAATACGCGCTCAAAAACGGCCTGCAGACCTTTATGGTCAGCTGGCGTAACCCGGACGTGCGACATCGCGAATGGGGCCTGTCCACCTACGTGGCGGCGCTGGAAGAAGCGCTCAACGTGTGCCGGGCCATCACTGGCGCTCGCGAGGTCAACCTGATGGGCGCCTGCGCCGGGGGCCTGACCATCGCCGCGCTGCAAGGCCACCTGCAAGCCAAGCGCCAGTTGCGGCGCATCTCCAGCGCCAGTTACCTGGTAAGCCTGCTCGACAGCCAGATCGACAGCCCCGCAACCCTATTCGCCGATGAACAAACCCTGGAGGCCGCCAAGCGCCGCTCTTACCAGCAAGGCGTGCTGGATGGCCGCGACATGGCCAAGGTGTTTGCCTGGATGCGCCCCAACGACTTGATCTGGAATTACTGGATCAACAATTACCTGCTGGGCAAGGAACCGCCGGCGTTCGACATCCTGTACTGGAACAACGACAACACGCGCCTGCCCGCCGCCTTGCACGGCGATCTGCTGGATTTCTTCAAGCACAACCCCCTGAGCCACCCTGGCGGCCTGGAGGTATGCGGCACGCCCATCGACTTGCGCAAGGTCGCGGTGGACAGCTTCAGCGTGGCCGGCATCAACGATCACATCACGCCGTGGGACGCGGTGTACCGCTCCACGCAACTGCTGGGTGGCGAGCGGCGCTTCGTGCTGTCCAACAGCGGGCATATCCAGAGCATCCTCAACCCACCGGGCAACCCCAAGGCCAACTACGTCGAGAACCTCAAGCTGAGCAGCGACCCGCGCGCCTGGTATTACGACGCCCAGCACGTCGAAGGCAGTTGGTGGCCGCAGTGGCTGGAGTGGGTGCAAAAACGCTCCGGTGTACAACGCGAAACCCTCACCGCTCTGGGCAACCAGAATTACCCACCGATGGAAGCGGCGCCGGGCACTTACGTGCGCGTGCGATGAGCTCAAACATCACATTAAGAAGACTGGATGAAGACCCGCGACCGTATCCTTGAATGTGCCTTGCAGTTGTTCAACCACAAGGGCGAACCGAACGTGTCGACCATGGAGGTGGCCAATGAAATGGGGATCAGCCCCGGTAACCTCTACTACCACTTCCATGGCAAGGAGCCGTTGGTACTGGGGCTGTTCGAGCGCTTTCAATGCGAGCTGGCGCCGCTGCTCGACCCGCCTGCCGATGCGCAACTGGAGGCTGAGGACTACTGGCTGTTTTTGCACCTGATTGTCGAGCGCATGGCCCACTATCGCTTCCTCTTCCAGGACCTGTCGAACCTGGCCGGGCGCCTGCCGAAGCTGGCCAAGGGGATCCGCAATCTGCTTACCGCGCTCAAACGCACCCTGGCCTCCTTGTTGGCGCGGTTGAAGGCTGCGGGGCAACTGGTCAGTGACACCCAGGCACTGGGGCAGTTGGTGGAACAGATCACCATGACTCTGCTGTTCTCCCTCGATTACCAACGCGTACTGGACCGTGAAGGCGAGGTACGAGTGGTGGTGTACCAGGTCATGATGCTGGTAGCGCCGCACCTGCTGTCACCTGCACGCCAGGCCACCGAACGCTGGGCCTTGCGCTACCTGGATGATCCGCTTTGACCGGTGCTTACTCAGGCCCGCCGAATTGCTGAATGAATTTGAAAAGTTCACTGTCATTGCGCACGCCCAACTTCCGATAAGCCGATTGTTTCTGCGTACTGATAGTACTTGCACTGCGGGAGAACTTTGCCGCAATCGAACTGACTGACATGCCATCGAGAAAACAGCGCAACACTTCGCGCTCTTTGGGTGTGAGCCCGGAGGTCAATGACAGCGTCGCTGAAACATTGACCGTCGACTTCACAGTGATGAGATCAAACGCAGAGTGTTTGCCCTGTAATGTCGCCAACATACAAGGTTGTATATAAAGCCGCCCTTGAGCGACAGTTCGGATAGCCGTGATCAGCTCGGTCAGATTCTGAGTCTTACCCAGAATGCCCCAACATCCAGCCTTGAGCGCCAGCGAGACTGTCGCAGGCGAATAATCCGAGGAAACGATCAATGCCCGGCACTGGCTGAAACGCCTGCCCAGCGTCTGGAGCAGACTGAGGCCGTCGATGTCTGACGGCGCCAGCACGAAGTCCATGACGACCACATCGACCCGCTGACGGGCCAGCGCCTCCAGCAGTTGCCGGCCCGTACCGTAGGAGCCGGTCACCTGAATGTCGGCCTCGGCATTCAATCCCAGTGCGATACCTTGGCGAACCATCTCGTGGTCATCCAGCAGCATGACGGTACAGATGGCCAATGGTGAAGTTGTCATAACGAGCCCCGCATAAATCAATGCAGTACTGCACGCTATAGACCAGCCTTATGCAGGGTTCAATAAGCGGACACAACAGTACTACATTTACTTACGGCAACTTCCTACAGAAACAACTGAGGAAACTTTACCCAACCAAAAATCCATACAAAAAAAACTAAACAAAACAAAACGCTTTCGAACAATCACGAACCAAAACTCGAGACTTCGCTATAGAGCGCATTCACTTTTAGATACAAATTATGCCAGCCCGCCCCATGAAAAAAATTCGACAAGAACCTCAGGCACTGCGCTTAAACCTGCGGCGGATAACTTCAATAACTCGAGATCGGAAACAGAATGAAAGCCAACGTTTTATCTGCCATTGCAACCGCCCTGGCCTTGAGCGCCACGATGACGCCATCGGTGTACGCCGCGGACGGCGTGATCAACTTCAGTGGCCTGGTGACCGACGTGACCTGCACCGTCGAAGGCGCGGCTCCGGGCACGGGGGCTGTGGTCAAGGACGTGAACCTGGGTGGCGTCTCTGCCGCACGCCTGGCCACGGAAGGCAGCCGTGCCAACCTGACCGGCTTCACCATTCGCATCGGCGCACCGGGTGAGGGCAGTTGCACCAACGGACGCACCGCCATGGTTGCCTTCGATCCGACCAGCCCGGCCATCGACGTGGCCACTGGGCGCTTGAACATTGATGGCTACGACGATCCATCGGATACCACCAACGCCAAGAACGTCCAGGTGGAGGTCACCAGCCGCAGCGGCACGCCGATCAACGTCTACACCGAAAAATCCGAAGGCGTGGTGATCGCCGATAACCAGGCAACCATCCCACTGGCTGCACAACTGTACGCCAGCGGCCCGGCCACCGAAGGCAAGGTCAACACCCGGGTCGGGTTCATGATCGAGTACGCCGAGTAAAGTGCCAGCGAGCCTGTGAAGGCAGGCTCCTCCCTGGGTAAAGAGACCAGACAATGAAAACGAAGGCCCGTCTTACATTTGTCGCCGGTGTGTCTGGTGCAATGCTGCTGTTCACACTTGCCGCCGAGGCAGGCGTCATCATCCACGGCACACGGGTGATCTACCCTGCCGAACGGCAGGAAGTGATCGTACGCCTGGAAAACAAAGGCAATCGCCCGGCATTGGTGCAAACCTGGCTGGACGACGGCGACCGATACTCAACAGCCACCACTGCAAAAGCGCCGCTGAGTACGTCCCCCCCAATCTTCCGCATTGAGCCGCACCAGCAACAGGCATTGCGCCTGCGCTACTCGGGCGAGCCTTTGCCTGCCGATCGTGAAAGCCTGTTTTGGCTGAACGTACTGGAAGTGCCGCCGAGTGCCGCAAAGGGTGACGAGAATAACCAGATCGAATTGTCATTCCGTACCCGCTTGCGCGTATTCCTGCGCCCGCAAGCGTTGCCTTATCCGGCGGCAAACGCAGCCTCGAAACTGCAATGGAAACTGATCGCCCACGATCGCGGCTACGCCCTGCAAGCCACTAACCCGACGCCCTACCACGTCTCGCTTGCCTCTATCGAACTGCTCAGCGCCGGCCAGCGTTTTGCCAAAGCACCGAACCAGAGCGCCAACGACAGCCTGCTGCTGCCGGCCGGCGATGTAAAACGCTTTGCGCTGCCGCTATTGCGCGAATGTACGCGTACCCCGGCCAAGGTTGAGTTCACCAGCGTCAGCGATTTCGGTGCCCGCGTACGGCACTCGGCAGCGCTGCCTGGCTGCACGGGATAATCCACCATGAATGTACTTTCGATTTTTGCGCAGACCACCTTGCTGACCTTCACGCTGGCGGGCGCAACGGCACTGCAGGCGAGCGTGATCATCAACAGCACGCGCGTGGTTTATCCGCAGAACGACAAAGAGGTCACCGTCAGGCTGGAGAGCAAGAACCAGGCGCCGGTATTGGTCCAGACCTGGCTGGATAATGGCGATGAGCAGTCGACGCCACAGGTGGGCGGCATTCCTTTTGTGGTGACCCCGCCCATCTTCCGTATGGACCCGGGCAAGCAACAGGTGGTGCGCGTGGCCTATACCGGAGAATCCTTGCCGACGGCACAGGAAAGCCTGTTCTGGTTCAACTTGCTGGAAGTGCCTGCGCAATCTCCAAATGCGCAACAGGGCAACCAACTCCAGCTGGCGTTTCGCTCGCGGATCAAACTGTTCTTCCGTCCGCATAACCTGCCCTACGGAGTCGAAGCGGCACCCGGAAAACTGCAATGGCGACGCATCTCAAGCGCACAGGGCCAGGGCCTGGAAGTCTTCAACCCGACGCCCTATCACGTGACCTTTGAAGGCGTCGAGGTGCTGGAGTCCGGGCAACGACATGCGCGTAAAACCGCGTCGTCGGGCAGCGAAAACATGGTACTGCCCGGCAGCCACCTTCGCTTTGAGCTGCCCACGCTCAAAGCATCGGCCAATACCGAGGCGACCGTGGAGTTCCAGACACTTGATGACTATGGCGTGAAGGCCGTCCATAGCGCCAAGGCCCCGCCATGACAGCCACCAGAACAGACCTTCCAGCGTAGGGCGCCCTGACTGGCGCTACCCACGCCCCTACTTTTTCATGTCGATGCCCACTGACGCGGGTAGGGACTCCCTATGCCGACAGTCGACCGACACCTGTTTTTCGAGAATGCTGAACATGAGTTCCAACACGCCAACCGGCGTAAAAGCACGTCATCGCTTCAAGTGGACCCTGCATAGCCTGCTGTTTATCAGCGGCGCTGAAGCCGTCACCGCCCAAAGTGCCGAGCAAGTCGAATTCAACCCGGCCTTCTTTCCGGGTGGCAAGGCGGGCTTGCAGGTTGATATCGCCAAGTTCAACCAAGGCAACGTCGTCCTGCCTGGCAGCTACCGCGCCGATGTGCACCTTAACGGCCAGTGGGTCGGGCGTGAAACCCTGTCCTTTTCCAAGATCGCGGGCCATGACACCGCCCAGCTGTGCCTGGAGCCCCAGGCGCTGCTCAGGTTTGGCGTTACTGTCGATAGCGTCGAGGCAGCAGCCCTTTCCAACTGTGCCGACATCGCCAGCTACCTGCCCGGCGCCAGCAGCCAGTTCGATTCGGGTGAAAGTCGCCTCGACCTGCAAGTTCCGCAGATATACCTGGCGCGCCAGCCACGCGGCTACGTCGACCCGCAACACTGGGATGGCGGCGTGGATGCCGCGTTTGTGCGTTACAACACCAACACCTTCACCACGCGGACCGGCGGGCGCACCCTGGGCTCCAGCTACCTCGGCCTGAACACCGGCCTCAACCTGGGGGACTGGCACTGGCGCCACAACGGCAGCTACAGCCGCACCCATACCGCCTCGGGGTACCAAAGCAGCGCCACCTATGTACAGCGGGATTTGAGTGCCTTGAAGTCCCAACTGGTGCTTGGCGAAATCTATACCCCCGGCGAACTGTTCGACAGCGTGCGACTGCGCGGCGCCAGCCTGTCTTCCGATGACCGGATGCTGCCCGATTCACTGACCGGCTTTGCCCCGGTGGTGCGCGGGGTTGCCGAGACCAACGCACGGGTCAGTGTGCGCCAGCGCGGTGTGTTGCTGGATGAAGTCTCCGTCGCGCCCGGCCCGTTCGTGCTCAAGGACCTGTTCCCCACCGGTTACGGCGGCGACCTGAATGTCACCGTCACCGAAGCCGACGGTCGTACCCGTGAGTTCATCGTACCGTTTGCCGCCAACGCCAACCTGCTGCGCCCCGGCTACAGCCGCTATTCGCTGAGTGCCGGCCTGCTTGATGAAGTCGGCCTGCACCACCCGCCCAGGCTGATGCAAGCGACTTACCAGCATGGCCTGAGTAATCTGCTGACCGGTTATACCGGTGCCGTGATGGGTGAGGATTACCGCTCACAGTTGCTGGGGGCCGCGTTCAACACGCCGTTGGGCGCACTTTCTCTGGACTTGACCCAGTCGAACGCGCACCTGCCAGGGCATGGTTCACGCGCGGGTCAAAGCGTACAGCTGCGCTACAGCAAGAACTTCGCGAATACAGGTACCCACTTCGCGCTGGGCGCGTATCGCTACTCCACCGAAGGCTTCTTGAGCGTGAGCGACGCAGCACACATCCGCGACCTTGCGCTGGACGGGCTCAAGCTCGACACCGTCTCGCGACTGCGTGACCGAATGGACATCAGCCTCAACCAAAGCGTCGGCGACGGCTCGGTGTACCTGACCGGCTCCTCGCAAAACTATTGGAACCGCAACAATGGCAACCTGACGTTTACCGCCGGCTACAGCAGTACGTGGAAGGGTTTGCATTACACCGTCAGCGCGCAGCGCACCCGGGACTTGCTGAGCGAACGCGTCGACAAGCAATTGGACTTCACCGTCAGCCTGCCACTGGGCAGCGGCGCACGCTCGCCCACACTGACCACCACCGTCTACCGTGGCGATCAAAGCAGCGGCGAGCGCCTGAGCCTGGGCGGTACGCTTGGCGAGCGCAATGAATTGAGCTACGGCCTGAGCAGCAGCCGTGCTCAAGGCAGCGGCTATGCCACTAGCGCCGACATGAAATACCAGACCTCTCAAGGCGTGCTGTCGGCAAGCTACGGCCAAAGCAACGCGTACCAATCGACCTCCCTGGGCATGACCGGTGGCATCGTCGCCCACCGTGGCGGGGTGACCTTCGCCCCAGAGTTGGGCGACACCATCGGCATCGTCCAGGCTCCCGACGCCCTCGGCGCGCGGATCAACGGCAACCATGGCGCGCAGATCGGCAACAGCGGCTTCGCCGTGGTGCCGCACCTCACGCCTTACCGCCAGAACGTGGTCGAGTTGGACCCCAAGGATCTGTCCACGGATGTCGAGCTCAGGACCGCCGCTCAGAACGTCGCGCCACGAGCCGGCTCGGTGGTGCAGTTGCAATTCGAGACCGTCAGCGGGCAGGCCATGTTGATCACGGCGCTGCGGGAGGATGGCACGCCATTGCCGTTCGGCGCGGATGTGTTCGATGAAAGCGGCGCCAGCGTCGGGATCGTTGGCCAGGGTGGCAAAGCCTTTGTGCGCGTGTCACGAGGACAGGGGCAATTAACCGTCAAATGGGGTTCGGATGCCACGGCCCTGTGCAAGTTGCGCTATGACGTAAGCGCATCATCCACTGCCGTAGGCGCCAATCGCTTGCGCCACCTGAACGCAGGTGCCTGCCAGCGCGGACCGAAAACGACTTCCGCCCTACGCCCCATGACGATACGGAGTTCACAATGAAGCCATCGATCCCGCTCATTTCGACACTGCTGGCGCTTGGCCTGCCCATCGTGGCCCAGGCGGAGTGCGATAGCTATATGGACTCCGAGCACGGCCTGTCCCTCCCGGCAACCATTACGGTACCGGCCAACCTGCCCGAGGGGAGCATCATTACCCAGCAGCCATTCAGTGGCGTGGTTCCCGGCCGATTTTTCAATTGCCACAGCTTGACCCGCAGGCAAGTCACCTCCCGCAGGTATCCGCAACTCATGCCAGGCCAGATCTATTCCACTGAGGCTCCGGGCATCGGCGTGCGCATTAGAATTACCGATGCCCGGGGAGTGAGCAACTTCTACGCGATTGAAAATACGGTGACTCAACTGCCCACTGGACGCCACCCCATCTTCACCAATGCCGAGGCGATTTTCTACAAAACAGGGCCGGTGACCGGGGGGGTCGTACCTGCGGGAAGCATCTACAGATATACGTTGATGACTCGAATAGGTCAGCTCCTGGGCCGCTTTGAGCTAAAGCTCAACAACTCGGTCAGGTTTGTAAGCCCGGTTGCCACTTGCAGCCTCGAAGCGGGCGACGTTAACCGTTCCATCGTCCTTGACCCCGTGCAGGTCAGCGCTTTCAACAGCAGCCCCTACGCCGGCGCACACAACTTCGAGCTGACGGCCAATTGCAGCGACGCCACCAACGTCACCTTTCGTTTTTCCGGCGCACCTTCGCCTGAGAACAACCTGCTCTTTGCCAATACGGGCACCGCAAGGGGTGTCGCGCTGTGGCTGTATTCGCGCATCAACGGAACGAATCAAACGATCCCTGCCAATGGCAGCGACAACGAACGCACGCTGGTTGTGAGCGGCAATCGCGCGGTACTGCCACTCGGCGCTGCGTACCACAAAAGCGGCACGGTCGACCAAGGCACGCTGATCAGTACCGCTACCGTCAACATCACCTACAACTGAAACCCTGAGGATTAACGATGCGTCTCTCAACACTGCCCCTGCTATTGGCGTTTACCGCCAGCCTGGGCGCTCCTGTCGCCTTCGCTGCTACCACCGGCACCCTGACCTTCCAAGGCGTGGTCAACGCGGGCACGTGCAACCTGATCGCCGGCGATGTAAACCGCACCATCACTCTACCGCCCGTCAAAGTGTCGGACTTCGACAGTGCCGACTCCGCGGGAGAACACGATTTCGAGCTTGCCGCCGACTGCGACTCTGACGTCAAGAACGTGATCTTCCAATTCGCTGGCACACCCTCCGCTGGCAACGCAGAGCTCTTCGCCAATACGGGAACGTCGGGCGGCACCGCTCTTTGGCTGGCCAGCGCAGGCATCATCCCCGCCAACGGTACTGAGGCCCAGCGTAGCCGCACGGTTGCAACGAGCAGCAGCAAGGCGGTACTGGCGCTCAAAGCGGCTTACCACAAAACCGGCGCGGCGATTTCCCACGGCACGCTGGCCAGTGCCGTCACCGTTTCGATTACTTATAACTGATGGGCTTGGTGTAGCGCCTCGTGACGCCTGATTGTTCCGGCCCATAAAAAATGCCCGACCTTTAAAGGCCGGGCATTTTCTGGTCCCGCAAAAATCAGGACTGACTGGATGGCGTCGGGGTTACCGGCGTTGCAGTCGGGGTAGCAGCGGTGGGCGACGGTGCGGACACCGAATTGGCTGCTGAAGCAGTCGGAGCCGGCTTGGCCGCCACGGCAGGCTTTGGCGCTGCTGGCTTTTTCGCCGCCGCAGGCTTTTTGGCCACCGCAGGTTTTGCCGCAGGTTTCACTGCTGCTGGTTTGGCGGCGGATTTTGCCGCAGCTGGCTTGGCAGCGGGTTTGGCGGCAGGTTTTGCAGCGGACTTGGCAGCAGCCGGTTTAGCCGCAGGTTTCGCTGCTGCTTTAGCAGCCACTGGCTTGGCGGCAGGCTTGCTGGCCGGTTTGGCCGCAGCTGTTTTGGCCGCTGGCTTAGCTGCAGGTTTCGTCGCGGCTTTGGCTGGAGCCTTGGCCGCAGATTTTGCAGCCGGTTTAGCGGCAGCTTTAACCAGAGGCTTGGCAGCGGCTTTGGCTGCGGGTTTTGCAGCTGCGGTTTTGGCCGCAGGTTTTGCCGCGGCGGTCTTGGCTGGAGCCGCTTTGGCGCCGGTGAGTTTTTCGATTTGCCTGGTCAAGGTATCGACCTTGCTGTGCAACGTCTTCAACTCAGCCTTGCTGGGCACGCCCAGTCGCGAAATAGCACTGTTGAGGCGCTTGTCGAAGGTTTCTTCCAACTTGCCCCACGTGTCAGAAATGCTCGACTTGGCGGAACCGGCCGTTGCCTTGGCCGCATCAACTTTTTTACCCACTGTACTCTTGGTCAACTTCTCGGCCTTCTCGCCGTCCTTGACCAGAGTCTCGAAGTATTTACCGCCGTCACTGCTAACCTTCGAGTACACGCCTAAACCAGCAAGCCAGATTTTGCGGGAATATTTTTCAACTTCCCCGACCCACGAGCTGCCTTCTTTCTGAGTAGTCTTTTTAACAGCCATCCCGATGTCTCCTTAGTGTTTACGCGCGACACGTTCGAGCAATGCCGTCAGCTCTTCGAGCTTAGCAGAGAGTGTCTCCACGTCATGTTTAGACGCAATGCCGATTCGATTCAAGGCACTTGCAACACGCGTGTCAAAAGCTTTTTCAACTTTATCCAGCTGAACTTCAACCAGGCCCCTGACGCCGGAGACATTACTCTTTACCTGGTCAATCTGACTGTTGGCGGCGTCAAGTTGTTCAACTACAACTTTTTTACCTTTACTTTCAACACGTTGGCCGCTCTTAACCAGCTCTTTGAAGTACTCGCCGCCCTCACTGCCGACCTTCGCATAGGCGCCAAGACCCGCCAGCCAGATCTTGCGGGCATAGCTTTTAACCTCACTCAGGGGGGTGGTTTGAACGTCGATTTTTTTCTTCAAAATAACTTTGGCCATGGTGCACCTCACACAAAAAGGGGGGGGAGGACGGCCCGCAGGAGTTGAGGGCGTGGGCACAAAGTAGGGTTTAAAATTAGAATCGGCACCCTAAGAGCAGCCAAGTCAGGCCAACGCTTTATCCAAGGCCTTTTCGATTTCGGACTTTATCGTGCCACTCATGGCCGACATCAACAGGCCGAGTTCGACATCGATGCGCAATGAGTCTTCGGCCACCGCAACCGTGCCTTTAACCCCGGAGCGCTTGAGCTTCAGGGTGTCGCCAGCCCATGAAGACTCCACCCCATATTTATCCTCGAGTTTGCGCGCCAATTGCTCAGCCTTGGCCCGCGCCTGTTCTTTTCCCAGGGTATGTTCACGCTCAACGGTAATACGGGCCATTGCAATGACTCCTCTTTATAACGACTCAGAACACCCGCCATGCGGCAAAAGGTCTCGATGAGCGCCTATCTTACCTGCAGCCTTGCCAAGACAAAGTAGGCCTTGGGGATTATCATGTCCCGCATTCTCTTTTGGTGACAGCGATATGACTGATCAGCGCAAAGGCAGCGATGCCGAACCCACCACTCACTTCGGCTTCAAGAACGTCCCGGAAAGCCAAAAGGCGGAAAAAGTCGCTGAGGTGTTCCACTCCGTGGCGGCCAAGTATGACCTGATGAATGACGTGCTTTCCGGCGGCATGCACCGCCTATGGAAGCGCTTCACCATCGAGTTGTCGGGCGTACGCACCGGCAACCGGGTGCTGGACATCGCCGGCGGCACGGGCGACCTGGCCGCCAAGTTCTCCAAGCTGGTTGGCCCGACTGGCCAGGTGGTATTGGCCGATATCAACGGCTCGATGCTCAAGGTGGGCCGCGACCGCCTGCTCGACAAAGGCGTAGCCGGCAATATCGAGTTCGTTCAGGCCGATGCCGAGAAGCTGCCCTTCCCCGACAACCATTTCGACTGCGTAACCATCGCGTTCGGCCTGCGTAACGTGACTCACAAGGAAGACGCGATCCGCTCGATGCTGCGCGTACTCAAGCCGGGTGGCCGCCTGCTGGTGCTGGAATTCTCCAAGCCGACCAACGCGCTGATGTCCAAGGTCTACGACACCTATTCGTTCGCCTTCATGCCACTGATGGGCAAGCTGATCACCAACGACGCCGAGAGCTACCGCTACCTGGCCGAGTCGATCCGCATGCACCCGGACCAGGAAACCCTGAAGTCGATGATGGTGGAGGCCGGTTTCGACCGCGTGACCTACCACAACATGACGTCCGGCATCGTCGCCCTGCACCGCGGCATCAAGCCCTGATGCTGCTGCAAGGTCTTCTCGCCAGCGTCGAGCACGGCCTCAACCGTGTACTGCGCCTGGACAGCACCGCCCTGGCGCGGCTCGCGCACCTGACCGGCAAAGTCATTGCCGTCGACTGCCGAAGCCCCGCCTTGCAGCTGTTTATCCTGCCCAGCGATGAAGGCCTGCTGCTCGCCACTCAATGGGCCGCTGAGGCCGATTGCACCCTGCGTGCACCAGCCTCAAGCCTGTTGCACCTGGCACTGAGCCGCAACAAGACCGCCATCCTCCACAGCCCCGAGGTGGAACTGGAAGGCGACAGTGCGGTGCTGATGGACCTGGCCGCCGTGCTGCAAGACCTGGAGCTGGACTGGGAATACGAACTGTCGCGCTGGATTGGCCCCGTCGCCACCCAGTTGATCAGCGGGCACCTGCGCAGCCGCTCGCGCTGGTACCAGCAAGGGTTCGCCAGCCTCAACCAGAACCTTGCCGAATACCTGAGCGAAGAATCGCGCACCCTGGTCGGGCAACGGGAAGCGCAAGCGCGCTTTCGCGAGCTCGACAAGGCCAAAATCGACCTGGAACGCCTCGAGGCCCGCTTCGAGCGCTTGAGCCGTTCCCTTGATCCAAGCGATAACGCATGAAGCTGCTCGCCGTCCGCCGTTTGTTTCGTATCCAGCGCGTCGTAATCCGCTACCGTCTCGATGACCTGCTGTTTGCCCTGCCTTTGCCATGGTTCCTGCTGGCGGTGCGTTATGTGCTGCCGTGGCGCTGGTTGCCGCGCAAACCGTCACCGTTGAGCCGTGGCGCCAGCCTGCGCCTGGCGTTGCAGGATTTGGGGCCGATCTTCATCAAGTTCGGGCAGATCCTCTCCACCCGCCGCGACCTGTTGCCCGAAGACATCGCCGACGAGCTGATGCTGCTGCAAGACCGCGTGCCGCCGTTCGATTCGCAGCAATCGATGGCGCTGATCGAAGAACAGCTGGGCCAGAAGATAAGCGAGGTGTTCAGCCGCTTCGACGTCGAGCCCCTGGCCTCGGCGTCGGTGGCGCAAGTGCACGCCGCGCAGCTCAAGACCGGCGAAGAAGTGGTGGTGAAAGTCATTCGCCCAGGCCTCAAGCCGATCATCGGCCAGGACCTGGCATGGCTGTTCATCCTGGCCCGCGCGGCCGAACGCTTCTCTGCCGATGCGCGCCTGCTGCACCCGGTGGACGTGGTCGCCGACTACGAAAAAACCATCTACGACGAACTCGACCTGCTGCGCGAAGCGGCCAACGCCAGCCAATTGCGACGCAACTTCGAAGGCTCGCAACTGCTGTACGTGCCGCAGGTGTATTGGGACTGGTGCCGGCCCAAAGTGCTGGTGATGGAGCGCATCTACGGCGTGCAGGTCACCGACCTTGCGACCCTGGCCGACCAGCGCACCGACATGAAGATGCTGGCCGAGCGCGGTGTGGAAATCTTCTTCACCCAAGTGTTCCGCGACAGCTTCTTCCACGCCGACATGCACCCGGGCAACATCTTCGTCAGCACCGTCAACCCGTGGAGCCCGCAGTACATCGCCATCGACTGCGGCATCGTCGGCAGCCTCACCCCGGAAGACCAGGATTACCTGGCGCGCAACCTGTTTGCCTTCTTCAAGCGCGACTACCGTCGTGTGGCGCAGCTGCACATTGATTCGGGTTGGGTGCCGGCGGAAACCAAGCTCAACGAATTCGAAGCGGCGATCCGTACCGTCTGCGAGCCGATCTTTGAAAAACCGTTAAAAGATATTTCCTTCGGTCAGGTACTGATGCGTCTGTTCCAGACCGCGCGGCGTTTCAATATGGAAGTACAGCCGCAGTTGGTGTTGTTGCAGAAGACCCTGCTGAACATCGAAGGCCTGGGCCGCCAGCTGTACCCGGACCTCGACTTGTGGAACACCGCGCAACCCTTCCTGGAACGCTGGATGCGCGAGCGCATGAGCCCCAAAACCATGCTGGGCAACCTGCACAGCCAGTTCGAACAGCTGCCGCACCTGGCCAACATGACCCGCGACCTGCTGGAGCGCATGTCCCAGCCCCACGCCAAGGACCCTGAGCCACCGTGGCGCAAGCGCAAGGACGACTGGTTCCTGCGCCTGCTCGGCGCCGCGCACCTGGTGGGCGGTGTGATGCTGGCGATTGGTGGGCCATTGAACCAACTGGGCCACTGGCCAGCCGGCATCATGGTCGCCGTGGGTGTTTATCTGATCGTGCGTCGATAGCCCATCCGGTTATACACTGTCGCAAATTGCCGGAGCCGAACATGAAAGACTGGCTGGATGAGATCAAGTGGGACAGTGACGGCCTGGTGCCGGCCATTGCCCAGGACTACAAGACCGGGCGCGTGCTGATGATGGCCTGGATGAACCGCGAGGCCCTGAGCCTCACCGCCGCCGAGCAGCGCGCCATCTACTGGTCACGTTCGCGTGGCAAACTGTGGCGCAAGGGCGAAGAATCCGGGCACGTGCAGACCCTGCACGAGCTGCGCCTGGACTGCGATGCCGACGTGGTGATCCTCAAGGTCGAGCAGATCGGCGGCATTGCCTGCCACACTGGCCGCCACAGTTGCTTCTATCGCGTGTTCGAGAATGGCGAATGGAAGGTTGTGGAGCCGGTGCTCAAAGACCCGCACGCCATCTACCCAGCAGGACACTGAACATGAGCGATACCCTGAACCGTGTGGCCCAGGTGCTGGAAGACCGCAAAGGCGCGGATGCCGACAGCTCCTACGTCGCCAGCCTGTACCACAAGGGTCTGAACAAGATTCTGGAAAAACTCGGCGAAGAATCCGTCGAGACCATCATTGCGGCCAAGGACGCGCAAATCAGCGGTGATTACAGCGATGTAATCTATGAGACCGCAGACTTGTGGTTCCATAGCCTGGTGATGCTCGCCCAACTGGGGCAGCACCCACAGGCCGTGCTGGATGAACTGGACCGTCGCTTCGGCTTGTCCGGGCACGCCGAGAAGGCCTCGCGCCCGTCCGCCTGAATAACGTAAGACTTGAGGATTTGAAGCATGGGCATTTTTGACTGGAAACACTGGATCGTCATTCTGGTGGTGGTGGTATTGGTGTTCGGCACCAAGAAGCTCAAGAACCTGGGCACCGATGTGGGCGAGTCGATCAAGGGCTTTCGCAAAGCCATGAACGATGATGAAAAGCCAGCCGAGCCAAGCGCCAACCCGGTGCCACCGGCCCAGCCTGTTCACCCGCAGGCCACCCAGCCGATCACCGAGCGCCGTACCTTCGACGTGCAGGCTGAAAAGGTCCAAGAGCCGACCCGCAAAGACTCGTGAGCACTGACTAATGTTTGGTATCAGCTTCTCTGAACTGCTGCTCGTCGGCCTGGTGGCCCTGCTGGTACTGGGGCCGGAACGCCTACCCGGCGCCGCACGCACCGCCGGCTTGTGGATCGGGCGCCTCAAGCGCAGTTTCAACGCGATCAAACAGGAAGTTGAACGGGAAATCGGTGCCGACGAAATCCGTCGGCAATTGCACAACGAGCACATCCTCTCGTTGGAGCAGGAAGCCCGCAAGATTCTTTCCCCGGTGCAAGAGCCGGCCAAGCCGGTAACGCCGGTAACGCCGGTGGCCGAGCACAGCATCGCGCCAGCCCCTGTGGCCGACGCCGCACCGGCAGCGCCCGCTCCTACGACGCCCGCGCCGACGCCCGTTGCGTCGCCCGCACCCCATGACCCTACATTGCCGCCGCGAGCCCCATGAGCGCTGATAAACCGGAAAACGACCAGCATATGCCGCTGGTCTCGCACCTCACCGAGCTGCGTACCCGCCTGCTGCGTTGCGTGGCGGCGATCTTCATCATCTTTGCCGGGCTGTTCGCCTTTACCCAGCAGATCTACACCTTCGTCTCGACGCCCCTGCGCCAGTACCTGCCGGCCGGCGCGACGATGATCGCCACCGATGTGTCGTCGCCGTTCCTGACGCCCTTGAAGCTGACCATGATGGTCTCGCTGTTCCTGGCGATCCCGGTGATCCTGCATCAGATATGGGGGTTTATCGCGCCAGGCCTGTACAAGCATGAGAAGCGCATCGCCGTGCCGTTGCTGGTGTCGAGCATCCTGCTGTTCTACACCGGCATGGCCTTCGCCTATTTCCTGGTGTTCCCACTGATCTTCAAGTTCTTCGCCGCCGCCACCCCGGCCGGCGTGGAAATGATGACCGATATCACCAGCTACCTCGATTTCGTGATGACGCTGTTCTTCGCCTTTGGCGTGGCGTTTGAAATTCCGGTAGCGGTAGTGTTGCTGGTGTGGATCGGCGTGGTCGACGTCAAGTACCTGAAGAAGATCCGCCCGTACGTGATCATCGGCTGCTTCGTGGTCGGCATGATCCTCACGCCACCGGACATCTTCTCCCAGACCTTGCTGGCCGTGCCGATGTGGATGCTGTTCGAGGTGGGCATCCTGTTCAGCGGCCTGATCAGCAAGCGTGGCGAACACCCGGATGACGCGCCTGCCGACGACGACCAACCGCCAGCGACCCAGCCGTGAACCTGCTGCTGCTCGAAGAGGCCGACTTTATCGCGGCCGACCGCGTAGTGCTGCGTGATCGTCGCCTGGTGCATATGCAGGAGGTTCACCGCGCCGCCGTCGGTGACTCCCTGCGCGTGGGCCGCATTGGCGGGCTGATGGGCAATGCCCAACTGCTGCGCCTGGAAGCCGCTGAAGCCGAACTGCAAGTAAGCTTCGACCAACCGCCACCGAGCAAATTACCCCTGACCTTGCTGCTGGCCCTGCCCCGCCCAAAGATGCTGCGCCGGGTGCTGCAAACGGTGGCGGCCATGGGCGTGCCCAAGGTGGTACTGGTCAACAGCTACCGCGTGGAAAAAAGCTTCTGGCAAACCCCGTTCCTGGAGCCGGAAGCGGTGCGCGAGCAACTGATCCTCGGCCTGGAACAAGCGCGGGACACGGTGCTGCCCGAGATCATTATCGAGAAACGCTTCAAGCCGTTTGTGGAAGATCGGCTGCCGGCCATGGCGGCTGGCACCCTGGGCCTGATCGGCCATCCGGGCGATTACCCGGCCTGCCCCCGAGCCCTCGAGGAACCGGTGACCCTGGCGATCGGCCCGGAAGGCGGCTGGATTCCCTATGAAGTGGACTTGCTGGCCAAGGCCGGTTTGCAGCCGGTGCAACTGGGTGCACGTATTTTGCGCGTCGAAACCGCCGTAACGGCCCTGCTCGCCCGCCTGTTCTAACCCCCCGACTGATCGTGCCCACGCTCTGCGTGGGAATGCCGCTCAGGACGCTCTGCGTCCGCCCTTGTGACGCAGAGCGTCACGCCATTCATTCCCACGCAGAGTGAACTGATCACCAGAGCGTGGGAACGATCAAGTATCCCCGTGCGTTGCCGATAGCCTTTGAATAAGTCCAAGCCTTGTTCCAGGGGAGTTCGCAGCATGTATCGTTGGTTAGCCGAGAAGTTGGGGAATGTAAGCGTCAACCGCAAGCTGAGCGTGGGCTTTGGCCTGGTGTTGCTCCTGACGCTGTTGATCACCTTTACCGGCTGGACCGGCCTGGGGGATGTGATCAGTCGCGGCGACAAGCTGGGCTTTATTTCCAGCCTCAATGGCCTGACCAAAGACCTGCGCCTGGCACGTCTGGACTTCGATATGCGCCGTGGCGAGCAAGGCACGGACAAGGTCGACGGCCTGCTCGCCCACCTCGACAGCGGCCTGAAGACCGCCGCCGAGCTGATCGAGCAACCTGACGACAAAGCCCTGGTCGAGCAACAGCAGGAAGCCTTGAACCAATACAAAAAGGCCTTCGCGGCCATGGTCCAGGCGGGCCTCAAGCGTGAGGGTGCTCGCAGCAAGCTCGGCGACACTGCCGACAATGCTGTCGCCAAGATCAATGAAATCGAAAAAGCCCTGCTGCAAGGTGACAGCGTCACCCAGTTCAACAGCGTGGTGGAGCAGAGCAAGCTGATCCAGCAATCGCGCTTCCAAGTACGCGGCTACACCTACAGCGGCAAGGTCGAAGCCGAGCAACCGGCCCTGGATGCTATCGACAACGCCCTGAAGAAAATCACCGAACTGCAAGGCCAGCTGCCGGCCCAATACCAGGCCAACCTGCAAGAAGCCGGGGCTTCACTGCAAGCCTACCGCGCTGCCGTCAGCCAGTATCGCGATTCCCAGGTCGCCAGCGCGGCTGCGCTGAAAACCATGATCGCCCAAGGCGACATCCTGCTGGGCCACAGTGAAAAACTCACCGTCTCCCAGACCGCCGTGCGTGACGCAGATGCCGCGCAGGCCAAATACCTGTTGCTGCTTGCCACCGTGCTGGCGCTGATCGTCGGCATCTTCGCAGCCTGGGCCATCACCCGCCAGATCGTCATCCCCCTGAACCAGACCCTTAAAGTCGCCGAGCGTGTGGCCTCCGGCGATCTGAGCCACAACCTGGAATCGGGCCGCCAGGACGAACTGGGTCAATTGCAGCGTGCCATGCAAAGCATGACCGTAGGCCTGCGCGAGTTGATCGGCGGGATCAGCGACGGGGTCACCCAGATCGCCAGCGCCGCCGAGCAGTTGTCGGCCGTGACCGAACAAACCAGCGCCGGGGTCAACAGCCAGAAGGTCGAGACCGACCAGGTGGCCACCGCCATGAACGAGATGGCCGCCACCGTGCAGGAGGTGGCGCGCAACGCCGAAGAGGCCTCGGAAGCCGCCGTGGCTGCCGACCAGCAAGCCCGTGAAGGCGATCAGGTGGTGGGTGAAGCCATCGCCCAGATCGAGCGCCTGGCCACCGAAGTGGGTAATTCCACGGTGGCCATGGGTGAACTCAAGCGCGAAAGCGACAAGATCGGCAGTGTGCTCGACGTGATCAAATCCGTGGCCCAGCAAACCAACCTGCTGGCCCTTAACGCCGCCATTGAGGCCGCGCGTGCCGGTGAGGCCGGCCGTGGCTTTGCCGTGGTGGCCGACGAGGTGCGCAGCCTGGCCCAGCGCACGCAGAAGTCCACTGAAGAGATCGAAGAGCTGATCGTCGGCCTGCAAAGTGGTACCCAGCAGGTGGCAACCATCATGGACAACAGCCGCGGGCTGACCGAGAGCAGTGTTGAGCTGACGCGCCGCGCCGGCCACGCGCTGGGCAATATCACCCGCACCGTCTCGACCATTCAGGCCATGAACTCGCAGATCGCCACCGCCGCCGAGCAACAAAGCGCCGTGGCTGAAGAGATCAACCGCAGCGTGCTGAATGTGCGCGACATCTCCGAACAAACCTCGTCGGCCAGCGAAGAAACTGCGTCCTCCAGTGCCGAACTGGCGCGCCTGGGGATCTACCTGCAGACCCTGGTTGGGCGCTTCCGGGTCTGAATTACCCTACGCGGCGGCTTACCAAAGCCGCCGCAACTTGTGAAATTTCCTACGCAGTAATCAGCCCTCCACGGCCCCGAATCGAATTAGCGTTTCATGTGTTGCGAAATGCTTTCTCTGATTCGGAGGTTCACCATGTTTTCTCGGCTAACCCGCGTGCTCGTCAATGCCAGCGTCCGCCTCAAGCTCGCCCTGGGTTTTGGCCAAGTGCTGATCCTCAGTTTCCTGATCGCCGCTACGGGCTGGCAAGCCTTGAACGCCGTGCTTTACCGATCCAATAGTCTGACGACCCTGGGTCAATTGGCCGTCGACGCCGAGGCCATGCGCGCCGACCGCATCGTGTACCGCACCCTGACAGACAGCGATAGCCTGAGCAAAATGGCCGCGAAGATTGAACGGATGGACCAACACCTGGCCGACCTATCAAACCGCCTGAAAGACCCGGCTGACCTGCAGCGACTTGAGGAAGCCAAGAGCCTTGCAAGCCACTTCAAGGCGGCACTGACGCAACTTCCGCCCTTGGTCGAACAGCGTGAGCGCATCCGCCCGGCGCTGAAAAAAGTCGCCCTGCAAGCCAGCGATACCCTCGCCCAATTTGCCAGTGACCTGCCTGATCAGAACGACGAAAAGGCCCTTGATGCCATCGAGCAACTGCGTCAGGCCATGGAGCTGGCCGAAGATCGCGCCCAGAGCCCCGCCTGGGCCGCGCAATCGCTGGCAATGTATACAGAGGCCATCGGCAAGGCCCTTGACGCCCTGGAGACCGCGCAGCTGGCAGTCACAGCGCTGCCCGTAGACTCAGCACTGCTCAAGACCGACCTGGCTAACTATCGCGAGCAGTTGATCGAGCTCAAGGAAGCCCAGCTCAACGTGGAGACCGTGCAAAACCGCTTCGAACAGCAACTCGATGACCTGCGCGACAACAGTAACCAGTTGAGCCAAAGCCAGAACACCAAGCGCAACAGCGAGGCAGACCACACCCGCACATTGCTGATTAGCGTGACAGTGGCCGCCCTGGCCCTGGGCGCGCTGGCCGCCTGGTGGATCGCCCGGCAGATTGCGGTACCACTGCGGGAGATCCTTGGCGCCGCACGCCGCATTGCCGAAGGCGACCTCAGCCACGACATGGCGGTCGACCGTCGCGATGAACTCGGCCAGTTGCAGCAAAGCATCGGGCAAATGACCCGCAGCCTGCGTAGCCTGATCAGCAGTATCGGTGACAGCGCCCGGCAGATCGCCGGAGCGGCCACGCAGTTATCCACCGTCACCGAGCAGACCCGCAGCGGGCTCAACGAGCAGAAAGATGAAACCGACCAGGTGGCGACGGCAATGAATGAAATGCTCGCCACTGCCCAGGAAGTGGCGCGCCACGCCGAACGCGCCTCGCTGGCGGCCCAAGAAGCCGACCATCAGGCCGGCGCCGGTGAGCAGGTGGTCACCCAGGCTATGGAGCAGATTGGCAACCTGGCCAGTGAAATGGCGCTGTCGGGCCGTGCGATGCTCGCGCTGCAACAGGAGAGCCAGAAGATCGCCAGTGTGCTGGATGTGATCAAGTCTGTTTCTCAGCAGACCAACCTGCTGGCCCTGAACGCAGCCATTGAAGCGGCGCGTGCGGGCGCTGCCGGCCAAGGCTTTGCGGTGGTCGCCGACGAAGTGCGCAGCCTGGCCCAACGCACTCAGGAATCGGCCGAGGAGATCGAAGGGCTGATCCTCGGCCTGCATAACGGCACCCAGCAGGTGGCGGACATCATGGACAGCAGCCGTAACCTGACCGATAACAGCGTCACCCTGACCCGCGACGCCGGCGACGCCCTGATCGCCATTGCCCGCACGGTGTCGATCATCCAGGAAATGAACCCGCAGATCGCCGCCGCAGCGGAACAGCAAAGCGCTGTGGCCGAGGAGATCAACCGCAGTGTGCTGAAGGTACGGGACGTGTCGGAACAAACCGCCGCCGCCAGCGAGGAAACGGCGGCCGCGAGTGTTCAGTTGACAAGGTTGAGCCTGGACTTGCAGACGCTGGTCGACAAATTCAAGCTTTGACCTGTGGCGAGGGAGCTTGCTCCCGCTGGGCTGCGCAGCGGCCCCAAAATCTTGGGAGCGCTTCGCACTCCAGCGCGAGCAAGCTCGCTCGCCACAGAGGCAAATATTTCTACAGGACTTGGCGCAGGAAGGCCTGGGCACGCGGGTCTTTTGGCGCATTGAAGAACTCCGCCGGGGCGGCGTCTTCCAGCAATTTGCCGTGGTCGAAAAACAACACCCGGTCTGCCACTTCCCGGGCAAAGCCCATCTCGTGGGTGACGCACACCATGGTCATGCCTTCCAGGGCCAGGGTCTTCATCACGTCCAGCACTTCACCGACCATTTCCGGGTCGAGAGCCGAGGTGGGCTCGTCAAACAGCATCACCTTGGGATCCATGGCCAGGGCTCGGGCAATGGCGACTCGCTGCTGCTGGCCGCCAGACAGGCGCGATGGAAACTCGTGGGCCTTCTGCGCAATACCGACCTTTTCCAACAGCGCCAGGGCCTTGGCCTCCCGCTCTTGCTTGCCGCGCTTGCGCACGACCTTTTGCGCCAGGCACAGGTTTTCCAGCACGGTCATGTGGGGGAACAGGTTGAAGTGCTGGAACACCATGCCGACTTCACGGCGGTAGGCATTCACGTCGGTCTTCGGGTCGGCCAGTTGCAGGCCGTCGATGCTCACCGAACCCGAATCGAACGCCTCCAACCCATTCAGGCAACGCAAGAAGGTCGACTTGCCGGAACCCGAGGGACCGATCACCACCAGCACCTCGCCCTTGGCCACTTGGGTGGTGACGTGATCCACCGCGCGCACCACCTGCCCACGGGTATCGAAGACCTTTACCAGATCGCGTACTTCAATCACTTTGGGCAAGCCTCCGCTCAAGCCGGCTGGCCATCTTCGACAGCGGCAGGTTGATCAGCAGGTACAAGCCCGCCACACAAAACAGGATTTCAAACGGCGAGAACGAGGTGGTGATCACTTCGCGGCCACTCTTGAGCAACTCGGTAATCGCGATCACCGACACCAGGGACGTGTCCTTGACCAGGCTGATAAATTGCCCGGCCAGGGGCGGTAACACGCGCTTGAAGGCCTGCGGCAGTACCACGTGGCGCATCGACTGGCTGGCACTCAAGCCCAGGGAGCGCGCCGCTTCGTCCTGGCCACGGGTGATGGACTGCACGCCAGCGCGCACGATTTCTGCCACGTAGGCACCCGTGAACAACGACAGCGCGGCAATTCCGGCAAACTCCCGGGACAGGTTGAGCACCGTGCCGATAAAGAAATAGAAAATGAAGATCTGCACCAGCAGCGGCGTGCCCCGCACCAGCTCGACGTAAATTGTCGACAGGTCGCGCAAGGTGGGATTTTTCGACAGCCGGCACAGCCCGGTCGCCAAGCCAATCGCCAAACCCAGGATGCCGGACACCACCGACAGCCACAGTGTGGTCCACAAGCCCCACATCAACGGCCCCAGTGCCCATTGCCGAGTCACGCCGACCACGTCGCCTTCAGCTACATCGTCACCGCGCGCCACTTGCAGGCTGTTATCGGCGACTGTGAGCTTTTGCTCCACTCCGACGTCGTTGCGCAGGGTGACTTCGGCCGTATCGCCTTTGCGCACCAACTCGACCACGGTGGATATATCCGAGGCGCGCTGGGAGGTTTCGGCTTGATAGGCGAAGTATTGTGGGACGCGATTCCAGCGCCACTCGTAGGACATCAACGACGTGGCGTAGTACAAGGCACCCGCCAGGCCGACCAGCACGACCACCGTCAGCAGGTGCCAGGGCCATTGGGCTTTTTTCTGTTTCATTTCACTTTCCGCATAGGTGTCGCCTGATAGGCCGCCATCGCGGGCAAGCCCGCTCCCACAGGTTGATGTGTGAATACAGTCAAATGTGGGAGCTGGCTTGCCTGCGATGCAGGCAACTCGGTGTCAGGCCTTATTCCATGTCCTTGAGCCACTCGGAGCTCTTGAACCACTTGTCATGGATGCGATCGTAGGTGCCGTCGTTACGGATCTGGTGTAGGAAGTTGTTGATGAAGTTGATGCTGTCGTAATCGCCTTTCTTCAAACCGAACGCCAGGGGTTCAAAGGTGAAGGGTTCTTCCAGGAACACCAGCTTGCCGTTCCCGACTTTCTTTTCGGCCACTACGTTGTACGGTGCGTCGTAGACGAACGCATCAGCCTTGCCATTGACCACGTCGAGCACGCCTTCCTGCTCGTTGTCGTAGCCGTGGTACTTGGCCTTGGAGATCAGCTTCTTGGCGACCATCTCACCGGTGGTGCCGAGCTTGGAGGTCAGGCGGTATTTCTCGTCGTTCAGGTCTTTGTAGGACTTGATAGTACCTTCCAGTTCCTTGCGGATCAGCAGCGTCTGGCCGACCACGATGAAGGGTTCGCTGAAGTTCAGGCGCAGGTTGCGTTCCTGGGTCAGGGTCATGCCACTGCCAATCATGTCGAACTTGCCGGTCAGGAAGGCCGGGATGATGCCGTCGTACCCGGTGGACACCAGCTCCAGCTTGACGCCCATGGACTTGGCCATAGCCTTGAGGATGTCCACTTCGAAACCGATGATTTCGCCGCGCTTGTCGGTCATTTCGAACGGCATGTAGGTGGGGTCCATGCCGACTTTCAACGTGCCGCGCTTGACCGCCTCATCAATGGCGCCGGCCTGGGCCGTAGTGGCAACGACCAGCGCAGCGACGCCGAGCATCAGCATCGAAAGATACTTTTTCATCATCAAGACCCCTGAACGATTCTTATAAGGTTGGCGCACAAGAGGGCTGCGCCATTTCGGGGTGCGATCCTAACCCACTCGTTGTCCGCCACAAAGGTTTCACCGGCAAATGTTATCGGCGTGTGTCGGAAACCCTGACAGCGACCTGGCCAAACACAGGCGCAGACGCTTCAGCGCGGCCTCTCGATCAGGGATTGATGTGTAAGCAGTTATGACGATCAGTCGATCTCGGCTATCCAGGCCGTATCCCTGAACCACTTGTCATGCAGGCGATCGTAGGTGCCGTCCTGGGCGATCTGGTTGAGAAAATGGTTGATCCAATTGAGGCTGTCGTAATCCCCTTTTTTCAGGCCGAACGCCAAGGGCTCAAAGGTGAAGGGTTGCTCAAGTGCCAACAATGCACTGTTCTGTGGCCGACTCATCGCGATCAGGTTGTAGGGCGCATCATGGATAAAAGCATCGGCCTTGCCTTCAACGACCTGCCGCACGCCTTCTTCCGGGTTGGCCACACTGTTGAGCCGCGCTGATAGGAGAAAGCGCTGTGCCGCGGCTTCGCCGGTGGTGCCTTGGGTTGCAACGACGCGGTAACTGGGATCGTCCAGCTCTTCAATACTGGACACTTTCCCTCCCAGGCGCGGATGCAGTAGCACGGTCTGGCCCACCACGACGAACGAGTCACTGAAGTTGAGCTTGAGGTTGCGCTCTTGAGTGACCGTCATGCCGCTGCCAATCAGATCAAACTTGTTCGTCATCAGCCCCGGCAGCAGATCCGTGTAAGGCACTGCCACCAATTCAAGCTCTACGCCAAGTGCGCGGCTCATGGTATGGAGCAAGTCAATTTCAAAGCCGACGATGCGCCCCTGCTTATCGAGCATTTCGAAAGGGACGTTATTGGGGGTTGTGCCGACCTTAAGCACGCCACGGCGCACAGCGTTGTCCAGCGCGCCCGCGTAAAGCAAACCTGCGTGCCCCGCCAGGAAAAAGCCCATCAGCAATGCCAAACAATACCTTTTGATCATGAATGCCCCGTGGCGAGTCCAATTTGGGGGGCGATCCTAACCCAGCCGCGGGCACGGCAATACGCTTCGAACAAAGGTCTTTTGTTTCGAAATAACAAGGAGTTAGCGATAAAAAGGAAGAAGCGAAAAACGCTGTAGGACCAACGTTTGAAACACCCCCGAAGTGAGCCTTCGGGGGTGCCTGAATCAGGCCGGTTGGGCCTGGGGCGACTGTGGTTGCAGGGGCAGCAATGGCGCGTGCGGATCGGCCTTGATCGAGGCACGCCAAGCGCCTAGCCACTCGGCATGACCTTCGCTCCACACCTGCTCATGCAGACGAGCCAAGGCCACCGGATCGCTGAGCAAGGCCAGGCGTTCGCTGTTGTTGAGGCCAGCCGGGCCGACTTTCAACGCGTGGCGAACACGCTCCATGCGCAGGTACTCGATGGGCTCGGCCTCACGGTGCCGCGAGGTCGCCAAGGCGCAGGCCAGGGCGTTTTGCTGTGGGTCTACCACCGAACGCACAAAGCCGTCGTTGAGGGCGTGCCAACGGTTTTCGTGGGTGTACTTCTCGGTCGACAGCAGGGCTTGCGGCGGGTTGTATTCCTCAGGGATCAGGAACAGGCTCTCGTCGCGGGACTTGAGGCCCAGCTTGACCCGGCTGGAAATCACCGACACCGGGATCGACAGCATCAGCGAGCCGACAATCGGCACCAGCCACCACAGGAAGCTCGGGTTCAGCCACACCACCAGCAGCGCCCACAGGAAGCCCAGCACGGTTTGCGGACCGTGGCGCTTGACCGCTTCGCTCCATGGCGTGGAGTCATCGTCACGTTGCGGCGAGTTCCAGGTTGCGGCCCAGCCGAGGAAGGCGGCGAGGACGAAACGGGTGTGGAAGATCATCCGCACCGGCGCCAGCAGCATGGAGAACAACATCTCCAGCAGCATCGACAGGGTTACCTTGAACTTGCCACCGAACTCTTTGGCGCCCTTGGCCCAGATCAAGATGATGCTGAGCAGTTTAGGCAGGAACAGCAGCACGATGGTGGTGGAGAACAGCGCCACCGCCTTGTCCGGGTGCCATTGTGGCCATAGCGGGTACAACTGGCGCGGGGCCATGAAGTATTGCGGCTCCATCAGCGTGTTCACCGCCAGCAAGGCCGTGGACAGCACCAGGAAGAAGAACCACAACGGCGCCGACAGATAAGACATCACGCCGGTCAGGAACACCGCACGGTGCACCGGGTGCATGCCTTTGACCAGGAACAGGCGGAAGTTCATCAGGTTACCGTGGCACCAGCGACGGTCACGCTTGAGTTCGTCCAGCAGGTTCGGCGGCAGTTCTTCGTAGCTGCCCGGCAGGTCGTAGGCAATCCACACGCCCCAGCCGGCACGGCGCATCAGCGCGGCTTCAACGAAGTCGTGGGAGAGGATCGCACCGGCAAACGCGCCTTTACCGGGCAGCGGCGCCAGGGCGCAGTGCTCGATAAACGGCTTCATACGGATAATGGCGTTGTGACCCCAGTAGTGGGATTCACCCAACTGCCAGAAGTGCAGGCCGGCGGTAAACAGCGGGCCGTACACGCGAGTGGCGAACTGCTGCATGCGCGCATACAGGGTGTCCATGCCCGACGCACGCGGCGCGGTCTGGATAATCCCGGCATCCGGCGTGGCTTCCATCAGGCGCACCAGGCTGGTCAGGCACTCGCCGCTCATCACAGAGTCAGCGTCAAGAACGACCATGTACTTGTAGTCACCGCCCCAACGACGGCAAAAGTCGTCGAGGTTGCCGCTCTTGCGCTTTACGCGACGGCGACGACGGCGATAGAAGATCTTGCCGAAACCACCGGCTTCGCGGCATACGTCGAGCCAGGCTTGCTGTTCGGCGATGCAGATGTCGGCGTCGTTACTGTCGCTGAGCACGAAGAAATCGAAGCGATCCAGGTCACCGGTCGCGGCCACCGATTCGAACGTTGCACGCAAGCCGGCGAATACACGCGGCACGTCTTCGTTACAGATCGGCATCACCAGGGCGGTGCGCGCATCTTTCGGAATCGGCTCGTCACCGGCACTTTTACCGGAAATGCGGTATTTATCGTGACCGGTCAGCAGCTCCAGGAAGCCCATGAGCGCAGTCCAGAAACCGGCCGACACCCAGCAGAACAGAATCCCGAACATGATCAGGATGCTGGTTTGCAGCGCGTAAGGCAGTACCTGGGTAGCGGTTTGCAGCAGGGTCTGGTTGCGGATCTCGTCGAAGTCGACCAGCGACCAGCCCTGGTACGGCATGATGCCTTTCATGTACCAGCCGGCCACGATGGTCTGGCCCAGCATCAGCACCAGCAGGATGTAACGACGGATCGAGCCCACGGTACGCCAGCGCGCAGCCGGCAATACCCGCTCGTCTTTCGGTGGCTTGGGCGGGTTGGTGCGGCCGGTCATCCGGCGCCAACCGCGCACCAGGATGTTGGTGCGCCAAGGCTCGGGCACCACTTTGGTCCGGCGAATCGGCGGCGTGGCCTTGAGGCACACACGACCGCTGGCATCGAGCGCCAGCATCTCGGCGTCTTGCAGCTCTTCGGCGCTGTTGAGGGTCAAGCGGCGGCCAACCGACGCTTGGGCAGCGTCGGTCGGTGCGTCGAAGGTCTTGGACGACAGACGTTCGTGCAGCTCGCTGAAGGACTTGCAGCCCGCCAGCTCGGCGCGCTGCTCAGCCGTCATGGGTAGATGCGCCAGGTACTCGGACAGAGTCTCTGGCTTGACTTGAGAATTACTCATCGGCAGGCAACTGATAGCTCCAGGTTTCGGTCAGGACTTGCTCGGTCTTGATCGGCTCCGGTGTGGCTGGGGCAGCCTCAGGCTGTTTGGCTTCCTTGTCCTTGGCGTCTTTCTTGGCCTGTTTCTCATGCTGCTTGGCCAAGACTTTATCGGCCTTGAGCACATGGTTGGAAACCGACTCAGCCTCAGGCTGCACGATATCCTGCACCAGTGCCGCACGCATTTCGGTCGGCTTGCTTGCGTCTTTGATCTTCATACGCAGGGTCAGGCGCCAGCCTTTGGTGTGTTCGTTGTAGCGCACGCTGTTTTCAACCAGCTCAGCGTTATCACCCACGCTTACCTGGCTGCGCACCGGGGCGTCCGGCAGCAGTTTCTTCAGGGACGGGCCCTCGAAGTCGACCAGATAGGCCACGCTGCCGTCCGGCTGACGGATCAGGTTCGATTGCTTCACGTCACCCGTGGAGCGCAGGGTCTGCTTGACCCAGGCACTGTCCGGCGAATGGAAGGCCGCGTCATCCAATGTCCAGTGCAAACGGTAGGCAACGTCCAGCGGCTTGCCGACTTCCGGCAGTTCGGCCGGGCTCCAGAAGGCCACGATGTTGTCGTTGGTCTCATCGGCGGTCGGAATCTCGACCAGGTCGACAGAGCCTTTGCCCCAGTCACCTTCAGGCTCGATCCAGGCGCTTGGGCGCTTGTCGTAGTTGTCGTCCAGGTCTTCGTAGTGGCTGAAGTTGCGGCCACGTTGCAGCAGGCCAAACCCACGCGGGTTCTCGACGCTGAAGTTGCTGACCGACAGGTGTTTAGGGTTGTTCAGCGGACGCCAGATCCACTCGCCATTGCCGGCGTGAATCGACAGGCCGCTGGAATCGTGGAGCTCGCGACGGTAGTTGAGGACCTTGGACGGCTGGTTGGCGCCGAACAGGAACATCGAGGTCAACGGCGCAACGCCCAGCTTGCTGACCTTGTCACGCAGGTACATCTGGGATTTGACGTCCACCACGGTGTCGGTGCCAGGGCGCAGGATCAGACGATAAGCGCCAGTGGCGCGTGGCGAATCCAGTAGCGCGAAAATCACCAAATGCTTGTCACCCGGCTTTGGACGCTCGATCCAGAACTCGGTGAAACGCGGGAATTCTTCGCCAGACGGCAACGCGGTGTCGATTGCCATGCCACGGGCAGACAGGCCATACACTTGGTCCTTGCCTACGACGCGGAAATAGCTGGCGCCGAGCATGGTCATGATTTCGTCTTGCTTGTCGGCCTTGTTGATCGGGAAAAGCACACGGAAACCGGCGTAACCCAGCTGTTCGGTGGCTTTAGGATCAAATTTCACGTCGCCGAAATCGAAACGCGTCGGGTCGTACTTGATTTCGTGCACGCTGTCGGCGGTGACTTCGTTGATTTTCACCGGGGTGTCGAAATGCATCCCCTGGTGATAGAAGGACAGCTTGAACGGGGTGTTCTGATCGGCCCACTCGGCTTTTTCATTGCGGAAACGAATTTTCTGGTAATCCGCAAATTTCATTTCGCGGAATTCGTTCGGCAGATTGCTGCGCGGAGCTTCGTACTTCTGCCCAGCCAGCTCTTTTGCCTTGGCCGACACATCATCCAGACTGAACGCCCACAGTTGACCCGCGCCGAACAGGCAAAACAGGGCAGAGCCCGTCACCAGTGCGTTTCGTAACCGTTTGGCAGACAATTTTGGTGCATTACAGGGACTAACAATCACGAGCAACCCTCGCCGAAAACAGATCAAAAAACCAACGGCCAGCTATCTATATGCCAGGTTGGCGAGCAATGTTCCGACTCCTCTGGGGCAAAATGATTCCCCATGCGGTTGTCGGACAAGGCTCTACCTAAGTCAAAAATGGACCAAACAACGCTGATCCCCGTAGCGCGCGATTATCTAGTAGCCCGCGAGACAACGCATCAGGGACAGTGAAGTATTTGTAGCGAAACCCTGCGTTTTTAGGCATTAACGTCGTTTTTCATACATTCATGTCTGTAAGAGGAAGGTCACAGGGCCATCATTGACCAAGTGCACCTGCATATCCGCGCCAAAACGCCCCGAAGCCACCTTGCCATGCAATTGTTGCGCTTGTAACAACAAGTGCTCAAAAAGCGCCGCTCCCAGGGCCGGAGGAGCCGCTGTGGAGAAGCTGGGCCTTAGCCCGCTTTTGGTATCCGCCGCCAGGGTGAACTGCGACACCAGCAGCAAACCGCCGCCGATGTCCTTGAGGGACAGGTTCATCTTGCCCTCCTCGTCACTGAACACCCGATAGTTAAGCAGCTTGTGCAGCAGTTTGTCGGCGCTTTCGGGCGTATCTGAAGGTTCGACGGCCACCAGCACCAGCAAACCCTGGTCAATCGAGCCTACCACCTCCCCTGCAACCTCAACCCGGGCGCCACGCACCCGCTGCAACAGGCCCTTCATGCTTCTTCAGGCGGCAGATCGAGCAGGCGCCGGGCCATTTCGCCGGTCGCACGCACCAGCGCGTCGGTGATGCCCGGCTCGGACGCCGCATGCCCGGCTTCGCGGATCACCTGCAACTCGCTGTTGGGCCAGGCCTGATGCAGCTCCCAAGCGTTATCCAGCGTGCAGATCATATCGTAGCGGCCATGGATGATGACGCCAGGCAGATGGGCGATCTTGTGCATATCGCGAATCAGCTGGTTGGGTTCCAGGAAGGAGTTGTTGGTGAAGTAATGGCATTCGATACGTGCGATGGACAAGGCGCGCTGCGGCTCGGAAAACCGTTCCACATGCTGCGGGCTCGGGCACAGGCCCAACATACGGCCTTCCCAGCCCGACCAGGCTTTGGCCGCATGCATCTGGGCGATCTGGTCGTTGCCGGTCAGGCGCTTGTGGTAAGCGGCAATCATATCGTGGCGCTCTTCCACCGGGATCGGTGCCACATAGTCCTGCCAGTAATCCGGGAACAGGCGGCTCGCGCCCTCCTGGTAGAACCAGCGAATATCCTGCGGGCGGGCGAGGAAGATGCCGCGCACGATCAGGCCATGCACACGCTCGGGGTGGGTTTGCGCGTAGGCCAGGGCCAGGGTCGAACCCCAGGAGCCGCCGAACAGCACCCATTTGTCGATGCCCAGGTGCTCGCGGATGCGCTCAAGGTCGGCGACCAGATCCCAGGTGGTGTTGTTCTCGAGGCTGGCCCTTGGCGTGGAGCGGCCGCAGCCACGCTGGTCGAAGGTGACAATATGGTAGAGGTTCGGGTCGAAATAGCAGCGGCTCTGGGCGTCGCAACCGGAGCCGGGACCTCCATGGATGAACACGACAGGCAAGCCTTCGGGGGAGCCACTTTCATCGACATACAGGGTGTGGGTGTCATCGACAGCCAGATCGTGCCGGGCGTAGGGTTTGATCTGCGGGTACCAAGTCTGCATTGCGTGCTCCGTAGGGTGTCGGGTTCATCCCTGGGGGGACGTCTATTATTTTGCCGTCTGGCATCATAAACCCGAATTGTGCAATGAGCATGTCCTTGAGCACTTAGACCTGTGTCAGCAGTTCGCTCCTCAGATAACCGAGCAGATAGTCATACAGCCGATCCACCTCCGGCACCTGTTTGCGTGCCCGCAAACAACCGTGGGCCAGCCCTTTGCCGGGATGGCGGTGTGTCAGTTGATAAAAGTGTTGCTGAACCACCGTTATCGCAGGCAAGCCAGCTCCCACATTTCGAGCGCATTCTCATGATAGAGCGCGGTCAAGCGGGCTTGCTCGCGAAAGCTATTGCAGCAGCACCAACAATTACCGGTAGTGCTTCTGTCCCCAAGCCAACAGCCCTTCAAGCAACTGCCTCAACACCACCCGAGTCGGCTCGGCCAAATCAGGGCGATAACGGAAAGGTTCGAACTCCTCCATATAGGTGCTCTGGCACAACTCCAGCTGCACCGCGTGGATATCCTGCGCGGGGTTGCCGTAGTGACGGGTGATATGGCCGCCCTTGAAGCGCCCGTTCAGCACATGGGTATATTGCGGATGCTGAGCGCAGATGGCTTCCAGCTGGCTGGCTAGCTGCGGGACGCACGCAGCGCCGTTGAAGGTACCCAAATTGAAGTCCGGCAATTTGCCGTCGAACAGGTGTGGGATCACCGAGCGGATCGAGTGCGCGTCGAACAGCAACGCATAACCGAACTCGGCCTTGAGGCGTGCCAGTTCTTCTTGCAGTTGACGGTGGTACGGCCCCCAGATTTTTTGCAGGTAACTGGCCCGCTCCTCCTCGGAGGGCGTTTGCCCTTGCCGGAACAACGGCACGCCATCGAACAGCGTCTCGGGGTACAGGCCCGTCGTAGCGCCGGCATACAGCGGCGTGTTGTCGGAGGGCCGGTTGAGGTCGATGACAAACCGCGAGTACTCCGCAGCCAGGGTGCTGGCGCCCAGTTCTTCGGCAAAGTCATACAACAGCGGGATATGCCAGTCGGTATCCGGCAGGCTTTGCGCCTCGGGGATCAACCCGGCCTCCACCGCAGGGGTGAGCCGCAGGCCGGCGTGGGGCATGCTGATCAGCAGCGGTACGCGGCCTTGCTTGAATGTCAGAACCTTATCCACAACTGCATCCTCTCAAACAGTGACGTCGACGCCGTGGCGCACGACGCGTTTATCCAGTTCGCCACCCAGCCAGTAGGCCAGGTCGGCGGGGCGATCGATCTGCCAGGCGACAAAATCCGCGACCTTGCCCACTTCCAGGGAACCATGGGTATCGCCCAGGCCCAACGCGGTGGCCGCGTGTTGCGTGGCGCCGGCCAGGGCTTCTTCCGGGGTCATGCGGAACAGGGTGCAGGCCATGTTCAGCATCAGCCGCACCGACAGCGCCGGTGAAGTACCGGGGTTGAGGTCGCTGGCGATGGCGATCTTCACGCCGTGCTTGCGCAGGGCCTCCATCGGCGGCAACTGGGTTTCACGCAGGAAGTAGAACGCGCCCGGCAATAGCACGGCGACGGTACCGGCCGCAGCCATGGCGATGGCGTCTTCTTCAGTCATGAATTCCAGGTGGTCGGCCGACAACGCGTGGTAGCGCGCCGCCAGGCTTGAGCCATGCAACGACGAGAGTTGCTCGGCGTGCAGCTTCACCGGCAAGCCAAGTTGCTGGGCGACCTTGAAGACCCGCTCAACCTGCTCGGGGGAAAACGCCAGGTATTCACAGAAGGCATCGACCGCATCCACCAACCCCTCGGCGGCCAGGGCCGGCAGCATCTGGCTGCAGATGTGCTCGATGTAATCGTCGGCGCGGTCCTTGTACTCCGGCGGTAACGCGTGGGCGGCCAGGCAGGTGGCGCGCACGCTGACCGGCAGTGCTTCACCCAGGCGCCGAGCCACACGCAGCATCTTGCGTTCGTTGGCCAGGTCCAGGCCGTAGCCGGACTTGATCTCCACCGTGGTCACGCCGTCACGCAGCAAACTGCGCAGGCGCTTTTCAGCGCTCAAGAACAGCTCATCTTCGCTCGCCGCACGGGTTGCGCGCACCGTGCTGGCAATGCCGCCGCCCTTGGCCGCGATCTCGGCGTAGCTGACACCTTCGAGGCGCTGCTCGAATTCGCCGCTGCGATTGCCACCGAACACCGTATGGGTGTGGCAATCGATCAGCCCGGGGGTGACCCACGCGCCTTGCAGGTCATGCACCTGGGCGTAATCCGCGGTTGGCGCCTGGCTGCGGGGGCCGACCCACTCGATGAGCGAGCCGGCAGTCACCATGGCGGCATCCTCGATGATCGAGTATTTGCCGTTGGCCATGGTTGCGACGTGGCAGTGTTGCCAAAGCGTTTTCATCAACGCCTCCCTAAGTTATCGATGAGACAAAACCGGGTCGTAATCGACCTTGGCCGTTTGCCCGGCGGCAGGCTTGACCCACAGCCAGTAGGCGATGATCAGCAGCACGATCCACACTGCGCCTACCATCAACGCCGCCTGGGTATCAGGGAAGTAACCGAGTACACCAAACACAAACAGCATGAACACAATGGCCGCCGCCGGCGCATAAGGCCAGAACGGCACCGGGAATTTCAGTTCGGCGATCTGCGCCTTGGTCATCGAGCGGCGCATGGCGACCTGAGTAAACAGGATCATCAGCCATACCCACACGGTGGCGAAGGTGGCAATCGAGGCGATCAGCAGGAACACGTTTTCTGGGATCAGGTAGTTGAGCACCACACCGCCGAGCAAGGCGGCGCCCATGACCACCACGGTCATCCATGGCACGCCTTGTTTGGACAATTGCGCGAAGCCCTTGGGCGCCTGCCCTTGTTGAGCCAGGCCGTACATCATGCGGCCGGCGCCGAAGATGTCGCTGTTGATCGCCGACACCGCCGCCGAGATCACCACGATGTTGAGGATGGTCGCCGCCGAGCCAATCCCCAGGTTGCTGAAGATCTGCACGAACGGGCTGCCCTGGCTGCCAATCTGCGGCCACGGGTAGATGGCCATCAACACGAACAGGGTCAGTACGTAGAACAACAGGATACGCAGCGGCACCGCGTTGATCGCCTTGGGGATCACCCGCTGCGGGTCCTTGGCTTCACCGGCGGTGATGCCGATGATTTCGATGCCACCAAAGGCAAACATCACCACGGCAAACGAGGCGATCAGCCCACCGATGCCGTTGGGCATGAAGCCGCCATGGGCCCACAGGTTACTCAGTCCGCTGGCCTGGGTTTCGCCCGCCGAGTGAATGCCGAACAACATGATGCCAAAGCCGCCGAGGATCATCGCCACAATGGCACCGACCTTGAGCAACGACAGCCAGAACTCCATCTCGCCAAAGACTTTGACGTTGCACAGGTTCAGGCCGCCGATCAAAAACACGATGCCCAGCACCCAGACCCAACGGGCCACTTCGGGAAACCAGAAGCCCATGTAGATACCGAACGCGGTGACGTCGGCGAGGCAGACGATGATCATTTCAAAGGCGTAGGTCCAGCCGAGGATAAACCCGGCCATCGGCCCCAGGTAGGTGCTGGCGTAGTGGCCGAAGGAGCCGGACACCGGGTTGTGCACGGCCATCTCGCCGAGGGCACGCATCACCATGAACACAGCAGCGCCGCCGATCAAGTAGGCCAGCAGCACGGCAGGGCCGGCCATTTGGATGGCGGAGGCAGAGCCATAGAACAGCCCGGTACCGATCGCGGAACCCAGGGCCATGAAGCGAATATGTCGGGCGTTGAGCCCGCGTTTCAAACCTTTTTCTGGCTGGTGCATTTCTCGTCCCTAATTATTCTTATGAGGAGAAGATCGTTCCCACGCTCTGCGTGGGAACTCCGACCTGGACGCTCCGCGTCCGCTTTTAGAGCGGTGACGCAGAGCGTCACAGGATGCATTCCCACGCGGAGCGTGGGAATGATCAGGCACAGACCGAGTCGCGGTCAGAGACTTGGCAGCAACCTGGCCGGCACCAGCTCATTCAGGCAGCGGCTGGCGAGCAGTTCGCTGGCGGCATTGATGTCCGGGGCGAAGAAGCGGTCCTTGTCATAGAACGCCACCTTGTCGCGCAGGATGCCACGGGCTTTTTCCAGCTTGGGCGAGGTCTTCAGGCCGTCGCGCAGGTCCAGGCCCTGGCACGCCGCGAGCCATTCCACCGCGAGGATGCCCCGGGTGTTCTCGGCCATTTCCCACAAACGCTTGCCCGCAGCCGGGGCCATGGACACGTGGTCTTCCTGGTTGGCCGAAGTCGGCAAGCTGTCGACGCTATGGGGATGGGCCAGCGCCTTGTTCTCGCTGGCGAGCGCGGCAGCGGTCACCTGGGCGATCATGAAGCCGGAGTTCACCCCGCCATTGCCCACCAGAAACGGCGGCAGTTGCGACATGTGCTTGTCCATCATCAACGAGATCCGGCGCTCGCTCAGGGAGCCGATTTCGGCAATGGCCAGCGCCATGTTGTCGGCGGCCATGGCCACGGGTTCGGCGTGGAAGTTGCCACCGGAAATCACATCGCCCTCGGCAGCAAAGACCAGCGGGTTATCGGACACTGCGTTGGCCTCTACCACCAGCACCTCGGCGGCCTGGCGCAATTGAGTCAGGCACGCACCCATGACCTGCGGCTGGCAACGCAGGGAATACGGGTCTTGCACCTTGTCGCAGTTCTGGTGCGATTGGGACACCTGGCTGCTCTCACCGAGCAGGTCGCGATAGGCCGCTGCCGAGTCGATCTGGCCACGCTGGCCACGCGCTGCATGAATACGCGCATCGAACGGCGAACGCGAACCCAGTACCGCTTCCACAGTGAGGCCGCCGCAAGCGAGGGCGCCGGCGAACAGGTCTTCGCCTTCGAACAGGCCACGCAGGGCATAGGCCGTGGACACCTGGGTGCCGTTGAGCAGCGCCAGGCCTTCTTTGGCGGCCAGGGTCAGCGGCGTGAGGCCGGCGATTTTCAGTGCCTCGGTGGCTTGCAGCCATTCGCCTTTGTGGCGTGCCTTGCCTTCGCCAAGCAGTACCAGGGACATGTGCGCCAGCGGCGCCAGGTCACCGGAGGCGCCGACCGAACCCTTGAGCGGAATGTGCGGGTACACCTCGGCGTTGATCAGCGCGATCAACGCGTCGATCACCTGGCGACGAATCCCGGAGAAGCCACGGCTCAGGCTGTTGACCTTGAGCACCATGACCAGTCGCACCAGCGCATCGCTGATCGGCTCACCGACGCCGGCGGCGTGGGACAGCACCAGGGAGCGCTGCAGGTTTTCCAGGTCTTCGCTGGCGATGCGGGTCGATGCCAACAGGCCAAAACCGGTGTTGATGCCATAGGCGGTGCGGTTCTCGGCGAGAATCTGCTCCACGCAGGCAACGCTGGCTTCGATCTGGGCCGAGGCGCTGTCATCCAGGCTGAGGGTTACTGGCTGCTGGTAGATGGCACGCAGTTGGGCAAGGCTCAGTTGGCCTGGAATCAGGTTTAGCGCAGTCACATTCATACTCCTTGTGAATTGTTCTTAGGTGTTCAGTGCAAATTCGGTAAAGCAGTGTCTTTAAGCAATTGGGCAGCGGCGGCAATATCCGGCGCCAGCCAGCGGTCCTGTTCATACGCAGGGACCACTTCGCGCAGCAAACGCCAGGCGCGATCGGTACCAGCGCCGAAGCGCTGGTCCTTGAGAAACTCGAAAGCCTGGGCCGCCAGCAGGTACTCGATGGCAAGAATCTGGGTGACGTTGACCAGCACCTGGTGCAGCTTGAGCGCGGCGTTGGTGCCCATGCTCAAGTGGTCTTCCTGCAGGCCCGAGGTGACGAAATTGTCGAGCACGGCCGGTTGCGCCAACTGGCGGTTCTGCCCGCACAAGGATGCGGCGACGTACTGCACGATCATCATCCCGGAGTTGACCCCCGGGTTGCTCACCAGGAAGGCTGGCAGGCCGCTGACATGCGGGTTGACCAGGCGGTCCAGGCGACGCTCGGCCACCGAACCGATCTCGGCCATGGCGATGGCGAGCATGTCGGCCGCCATCGCGACGGACTGCCCGTGGGGGTTGGCCTGGGACACCACGCGGTAGCTGTCTGGCGTGCCCAGCACCAGCGGGTTGTCGGTGGCGCTGTTGAGTTCGGTCTCGATCTGGCGCGTGGCGTGTTCCACCTGATCGCGGGCCGCGCCGTGAATCTGCGGGATCGAGCGAATGCTCAAGGCATCCTGGGTGCGAATACCTTTACTGCTGGCAATCACCTCACTGCCGTCGAGCAAGGCACGCAGGTTGATACCCACTTGCTGCATGCCAGGATGCGGCTTGAGAGCAATGATTTCTTCGTCAAAGGCGTCGATCTGGCCGCGCTGGGCTTCGAAGCTCATGGCACCGATCACGTCGGCCCATTGCAGCAAGTGATGCGCATCGGCCAGGGCCAGGCAACTCAGGCCGGTCATGCACGGCGTGCCATTGACCAGGCACAGGCCGTCCTTGGCGCCGAGTACCACCGGCTGCAAACCTTCAGCCTGCAACGCGTGTTGCGCCGTGACGATCTGGCCGCGGTAGCTCACATTGCCGACGCCCAGCAGGGCCACGCCGATATGGGCCATGTGGGTCAGGTACCCCACCGAGCCTTGGGACGGCACTTGCGGGGTGATGCCGTGGTTGAGCAACGCCAGCAGCGCGTGCACCACCTGCGGATGCAAGCCGGACTTGCCATGGCTGTAGTTGATGATCGCCGCGCAGATGATCGCACGGGTTTGCTCATCGCTGAGCACCGGGCCGACACCACAGGCATGGCTCAACAGCGTATTGCGCGACAGTTGGCTCAGTTGCTCGGTCTTGAGCGAGACGTTGCACAGCGCGCCCAGGCCGGTGTTGACACCATAGGCACGCTCGCCGCTGGTGACGATGCGCTGCACGATGGCTTGGGCATTGTCGATGCGCGCCCAGGCGTGGCCCGACAGTTCGAGCATGGCGCCGTGGCGGGCGACGGCGACCACGTCCTGCCAGCGCAGTGGGGTGTCGGCGATGATGATTGTTGTTGCCTGGGACATCGTTGACCTCTTCATAATCTCTACAGCATTGCCGGCGTCATCGCGGGCAAGCCCGGCTCCCACATTTGAACTGTGTGAACCCAATCAAATGTGGGAGCTGGCTTGCCTGCGATGGCGTCCGTCAGACCACCGCCGCCCGCCGCTGAACAAAGCGGTCCACATACTCATCCGCCGGCGAATGCAGAATCTCTCGCGGGGTGCCGACCTGGATCAGCTTGCCGTCCTTGAGGATCGCAATGCGGTTGCCGATGCGCACGGCCTCGTCGAGGTCGTGGGTGATGAACACGATGGTCTTGTGCAGGGTCTTTTGCAGCTCGAGCAACTGGTCTTGCATCTCGGCGCGGATCAACGGGTCGAGGGCGCTGAAGGCTTCGTCCATCAGGATGATGTCGGTGTCGGCCGCCAGGGCGCGGGCCAGGCCCACGCGCTGGCGCATGCCACCGGAAAGCTGGTGGGGGTATTTGTTTTCATAGCCTTTGAGGCCCACGGTTTCGATCCAGTGCAACGCACGTTCGGCGCAGACTTGCCTGGTCTCGCCACGCACTTTCAGGCCGTAGGCAACGTTGTCGAGCACGCTCTTGTGCGGCAGCAGGCCGAAGCTCTGGAACACCATGCTGATCTTGTGCCGACGGAATTGGCGCAGGGCTTCCATGTCCAGTTGCAGGATGTCTTCGCCGTCCACCAGGATCGCGCCGCTGGTGGGGTCGATCAGGCGGTTGAAGTGGCGCACCAGGGTGGATTTGCCCGAACCCGACAAGCCCATGATCACAAAGATCTCACCGGTGCCGATGCTCAGGGACAGGTCATTGACGCCGACCACGCAACCGGTCTCGGCCAGTACCTGGTCCTTGGTCTTGCCCTGGCCGACCATGGCCAGCGCATCCTTGGCGCGTGCGCCGAAAATTTTGAAGACGTTTTTGACTTCGATTTTGCTGACAGTCGTCATTTGCTCGCCTCATGCCGTGGGCGGCCATAAGCCTGGGTAATGCGGTCGATGACCACTGCGAGAATCACGATCGCCAGCCCGGCTTCAAGGCCGCGGCCGACGTTGAGGGTCTGGATGCCGACGAGCACGTCTTCACCCAAGCCACGGGCACCGATCATCGAGGCGATCACCACCATCGACAGCGCCATCATGGTGGTCTGGTTAATCCCGGCCATAATGCTCGGCAACGCCAGCGGCAATTGCACGCCGAACAGTTGCTGCCAGCGGTTGGCGCCGAAGGCGTTGATGGCTTCCATGACTTCGCCATCGACCTGGCGAATACCCAGGTCTGTCAGGCGAATCAGCGGCGGCGCGGCGTAGATCACCGTAGCGAAAATCGCCGGGACCTTGCCCAGGCCGAACAGCATCAGCACCGGGATGAGGTACACGAAGCTGGGCATGGTTTGCATGATGTCCAGCAGCGGCATCAACACTGAACGCAGGCGATTACTGCGCGCCGAGAGGATGCCCAGGGGGATGCCGATCAACACCGAAATCACCGTGGCCACCATCATCAATGCCAGGGTTTGCATCAGCTTGTCCCACAGGCCAACCGCGCCCACCAGGAACAGCAGACCGACAATCACCGCCGTGGTCACCACCTTGCGGGTGGCATGCCAGGCAATACCGCCGACGATGGCCAGCATCAGCCACCAGGGCGCTGCGCGCAGCAGGCCTTCCAGGTTGACGATGGCCCACAGCAGCGTATCGGAGATGTGCCGGAACACATCGCCGTAGTTGGTGACCAGTGCGTCCACCCAACCGTTGACCCAGTCGGCGATGGAAAAGGTAAAGCTCTCAGGAAACATATCGTGCTCTCGATCCAGTGGGTTGTGGCCAGCCGCCCGGCCACCCTTGAGGGTAGCCGTGCACACTTGACCTACAAGGCCGCGTCGATTTTCTTGGCTGCGTCTTCGCTCACCCAGGCGTGCCAGACTTCAGGATGTTCCTTGAGGAATATTTTCGCCAGTTTCGGCGACTCGATCCGCTCCTTGGCCATGCGGCCCAGGTTCTGGTTCAGCAGGTCGATGGGCAGGTTGACCTTTTCCAGCACGGCCACCAGTTCCGGGGCTTGCTCGTGGAAAGACTTGGAGAGGCCGACCTTGATGCTCACGGTTTTGTCCACGCCGGGCTTTTCTTCCAGCTTGACCAGATCGACCTGGCCCATCAGCGGTGTCGGTGACCAGTAGTAGAAAAGGATCGGCTCGCCACGCTTGTAGCTCGACAGCACCGCCGCATCCAGCGCTGGGCCGGTGCCCGGGCGGAAGTTGGTGTAGGTGCTTTCCAGGCCGTAGCTCTTGAGCATTTCGCTGTTGTCCAGCTCGCAGGTCCAGCCGGCCGGGCAGTTGTAGAAGCGGCCCTTGGACGGCTCTTCCTGGTCCTTGAACACCGAGGCGTACTTGGCCAGGTCGGCGATGTTTTTCAGGTCCGGCGCCTTGGCTTCCAGCTTGCGCTTGGCGTCGCCTTCGATCACATAGCGCGGCACGTACCAGCCTTCGACCGCACCGACCACCGGAGCACCGACGCCCACGACTTTGCCGGCCTTCTCGGCTTTGTTCCAGACCTCGCTGCGACCTACCCACTCCTCGGCGAACACTTGGATGTCGTTACTGCCCAGGGCGTTTTCCATGGTGATGGAATTGCCCGGCAAGCTGTCGGTTTTGCAGTCGTAGCCTTTTTCCAGCACGGTTTGCAGGATGTCGGTGAGCAACATGCCGCTTTCCCAATTCAGGCCGGCGAATTTCACCGGTTTACCCGACTCGCACCAACCGGCCGCCTGGGCGCCGGCACTTGCCAGCACGCCGGCCGCGAACAAAGTAGCCAGCAAGGTCTTATTCATAGTCATTGTTGTGACGCTCCCAATCTTGAAATGGATTACGGCAGTCAGTAGGCGTCCTGCCCTGTCCACGTCCCATCAGGCTTGTGCAGCCAGCTCGTTTGTTATGGGTAAAGCGCCCTGCTCTTTTGGCAGGATCAGGTGATCGGGTACCGTGCCGTGCCATTTTTTCGCACACACGTAATACAGGGCCGCCGGCAGTACCAGGCCGATGATCCAGGAGATATCCACATCACCCAGCGCGGCCACCAGGGGACCGGTGTAGAACTTGGTGGAGATGAACGGCAACTGCACCAGTACGCCGAACACATAGACGCTGATGCCCAGCAGGTTCCAGCGGCCGTAGCGACCGTTCGGATCGGCCAGCGCCGGCACGTCATAACGCTCGCGGGTGATGCAGTAGTAATCCACCAGGTTGATCGCGCTCCAGGGCGTAAAGAACGCCAGCAGGAACAGGATGAACGACTTGAATGCACCGAGGAACGAATGCTGGCCGAGCAACGCGATCAGCGTGGCCGTGCCGACGATCATCAACACGAACACCAGACGCTGCAGACGCGTGACCTCCAGACGCCCACGAAAGCCGCTGATGATAGTGGCGATGCACATGAAGCTGCCGTAGGAGTTGAGCGTCGAGATGGTGACCTTGCCGAACGCGATGCTGAAATACAGCAACGCAGCGGTGGCCCCCGTGCCGCTCAAGCCAACGATGTACGCCACCTCGTGACCGGCAAACTGCCCGTTGGACATGGCCGCGGCAAACACGCCGAGGACCATCGCCACTTGGGCCCCGATGACTGAGCCTGCGCCAGCAGCGAGAAAGGTTTTAACCGATGACGTGTGGCTCGGCAGGTAACGCGAGTAATCCGCCACGTAAGGGCCGAACGCAATCTGCCAAGAGGCCGCCAGCGACACGGCCAGCAGGAAACTGCTCCAACTGAAGTGGCGGATCTGCAGGAGCGCGCCAACGTCGGTCTGGCTCATCAGGCGGCTGAACAGGTACACAAAGGCAACCACGCCAATCAGGCTGGCAACCCGGCCGATGAAGTGGATCACTCGGTAACCCAGCACCGTGACCAGCACGATGACACTGGCGAAGATCAGGATGCCGACGCTGTCGCTGACCCCGAACAACTGGCCCAGCGCCTGGCCCGACAACACGGTACCGGTGGCGGTGAAACCCAGGTACATCAAGCACACCAGCACAATCGGAATGGCCGCCCCATACACGCCGAACTGCACCCGGCTGGAGATCATCTGCGGCAGGCCAAGCTTGGGCCCTTGCGCCGCATGCAGCGCCATGACGCCACCGCCGATCAGTTGACCGATGAGCAAGCCGATCAACGACCAGAACACATCACCGCCCAGCACCACGGCCAACGCCCCGGTGACAATCGCAGTGATCTGCAGGTTGGCACCCATCCACAGGGTGAATTGACTGAATAGACGACCATGTCTTTCCGCTTCCGGGATGTAGTCGATCGAACGTTTCTCGATCAACGGGGTGGTGTCGTTTGCAGCCATGTTGTTCAACCTCTGATGGATTGTTTTGTATGCATCTTGCTCTTCTGTGGGAGCTGGCTTGCTGTGGCGAGGGAGCTTGCTCCCGTTCGACAGCGAAGCTGGAGCCGGCTTTTTGGGGCTGCTTCGCACCCCCAGCGCAAGCAAGCTTGCTCGCCACACAAGCCCACCCCACATTGAGTTACTTGATCATCGGCAGGTTCAGGCCCTGCTCTTTAGCGCAGTCGATAGCGATCTGATAACCCGCATCCGCATGGCGCATCACCCCGGTCGCCGGGTCGTTGTGCAGCACGCGGGCAATCCGCTCGGCCGCTTCGTCAGTACCGTCGCAGACAATCACCATCCCCGAGTGCTGGGAGAAGCCCATGCCCACGCCACCACCGTGGTGCAGCGAGACCCAGGTGGCGCCGCTCGCGGTGTTGAGCAAAGCGTTGAGCAATGGCCAGTCGGACACAGCGTCGGAGCCGTCCTGCATGGCTTCGGTTTCGCGGTTCGGGCTGGCGACCGAGCCGGAGTCCAGGTGGTCACGGCCGATCACGACCGGCGCGGACAGCTCGCCGCTGCGCACCATTTCGTTGAACGCCAGGCCCAACTTGGCACGCTGGCCCAGGCCGACCCAGCAGATACGTGCCGGCAGACCCTGGAAGCTGATGCGCTCGCGGGCCATGTCCAGCCAGTTATGCAAGTGGGCGTCGTCCGGGATCAGCTCTTTGACTTTGGCGTCGGTCTTGTAGATGTCCTGCGGGTCACCGGACAGCGCCGCCCAACGGAACGGGCCGATGCCACGGCAGAACAGTGGGCGGATGTAAGCCGGTACGAAACCTGGGAAGTCGAACGCGTTTTCCACGCCTTCTTCCTGGGCCATCTGGCGGATGTTGTTGCCGTAGTCGAAGGTCGGGATGCCTTGCTTCTGGAATTCGAGCATGGCTTTGACGTGGACGGCCATCGACTGCTTGGCGGCCTTGATCACGGCGGCCGGCTCGGTCTTGGCGCGAGCGCGGTATTCGTCCCAGGTCCAGCCGGCCGGCAGGTAGCCGTTGAGTGGGTCGTGGGCGCTGGTCTGGTCGGTGACCATGTCCGGGCGCACGCCACGCTTGACCAGTTCCGGCAGGATCTCGGCGGCGTTGCCCAGCAGGGCGATGGAGATGGCCTTGCCTTCTTTGGTGTACTTGGCGATACGGGCCAGGGCGTCGTCGAGGTCGGCGGCCTGCTCGTCGACGTAGCGGCTGTTCAGGCGGAAGTCGATGCTGACTTGCTGGCACTCGATGTTCAGCGAGCAGGCGCCGGCCAGGGTCGCGGCCAGTGGCTGCGCGCCGCCCATGCCGCCGAGGCCGGCGGTGAGTACCCAACGGCCGGTGAGGTCACTGTTGTAATGCTGGCGACCGGCTTCGACGAAGGTTTCGTAGGTGCCTTGGACAATGCCTTGGCTGCCGATGTAGATCCAGCTGCCGGCGGTCATCTGGCCGTACATGGCCAGGCCCTTGGCATCCAGTTCGTTGAAATGCTCCCAACTGGCCCAGTGCGGTACCAGGTTGGAGTTGGCAATCAGCACGCGCGGGGCGTTGCTGTGGGTCTTGAACACGCCGACTGGCTTACCGGATTGCACCAGCAGGGTTTCGTCGTCGTTCAGATTGGTGAGGCTCTCGACGATCTGGTCGTAGCACTCCCAGTTGCGCGCCGCACGGCCGATACCGCCGTAAACCACCAGCTCCTTGGGGTTCTCGGCCACTTGCGGGTCGAGGTTGTTCATCAACATGCGCAACGGCGCTTCGGTCAGCCAGCTTTTGGCGGTGAGCTTGTTACCGCGGGCGGCGCGGATTTCGACGTCACGGTATTTTGTAGGCTTGGTCACAGCTAGGACTCCTCGGCGAACGATGCGCGGACACTGATGGTGCGAAGTCTTACGCACACACCTTTACTTGTATGTACAAGCATATGCAATCAAGCGGCCAACTTTAGCCGGGCGTGGTTGGGATTTTTTTGCACGGGGCGTACAAGCCTTGTAAATCAAGGCTTCAACGGTTGATGAAATTTCTTACGGAGGTTTTTTGCAGCAAGGGGAATTGTCACGGCAGCGAAGCTTTGCATCACGCTGGGGCGTTCGGTAACAAATGGGTGCGCGGGCTGGAAACAGATTTTGTGAACAGTGCAAAAACAAATGTGGGAGCTGGCTTGCCTGCGATAGCAGTGTGTCAGTCAGCACATCCTAGGCTGATACACCGCTATCGCAGGCAAGCCAGCTCCCACAGTTTTTAACCGAGTGCGGTCAGTTCGATTACGCAGCTGCGGCCGCTGACCGAGATATCCAGCAACCCAGTGTTACCGTCCACTTGCAGGCAATCGTGATGGCCGAGCTTTTCGCCCAGCACCTTCACCTCATCCGCCACGCTGAACACCAGCACCGTCTGCGCGGTGCTGAAAAACTGCTGCACGCCATCCACCCACTGCAAGCGTGCATGGTAACGCTGTGGCGAGTAGATCAGGTTGAAGTCGCGAATCGGCCCAGTGATCAAACGGCATGACACCTGGCTTTCGCCGTTGAACGCGAACGGCTGCAACGGTAACAAGCCGCGCTGCTCTTCGCCGTCGACAGTCAGCACCATGCCCGCACCCTTGATCACCGTGATCACGCGCTGGTAACCGGCAAAGGTAGAAAACCCACCCGACTCGGCGATATCGGCAATCGACAAACGCCAGCCAAATCCCTCCAGGCCGGTGCCGGCGTCGCGACTGATTTCTTCGGTGCTGCCGCCACCGTTTTTCCACGGCATGCGCACATAGTCGGCGGCGCGCCAGACCTTCACTGTACTCATTTGCTGAACCGTCCTTCCAGGCTGTGGCGGGAACCGGGGTGGATCAATCGCGCGGCGGTGACCGGCTGGCGACCCGACCAGGTGCGACGGCGAATCAACAGGCAGGGCTCGCTCGGCTCAATCTGCAACAGCTTGCACTCGTCTGCGTCGGCCAGGATCGCTTCGACCACATGCTCACCCTCGGTGAGCGGCGCGACCTGGTTCAGATAGGCATAAGGGGTTTGTTGGGTGAAGTCCTGATGCAAGTACTCGGGCGCGACCAGGGCGTTGACGAAACGGTCTTCGATTTGCACGGGAATGTCGTTCTCGTAATGCACGATCAACGAGTGGAACACCCGCCCGCCTTCGCGCATTTCCAAGGCGACGGCGCGCTCGGAACCAGCAGCTTCTTCGCCCAGGGTGATGACCTGGCAAGTGTGCCGATGCCCGCGGGAAGCGATTTCATCGGCGATGTTGTGCACTTCAAACAGGGCCGACTGGCTCTTGGGCTCGGCCACGAAGGTACCCACGCCTTGCATACGCACCAACAAGCCTTCGGCGGTCAGCTCGCGCAGGGCGCGGTTGATGGTCATGCGGCTGAAGCCCAACTGGCTGACCAGCTCGCTTTCCGACGGCACGCGGTAATGGGGCGGCCAGTTGCCGTTGAGGATCTGCTGGCTGATCATCTGTTTGACGCGGGCATACAAGGGCGCCGGACTTTCGTCCATGTGGGCAGCCAGCGAAGAGTTGGCGGGCGGAGTCGGCACAGGGAATCCTTGCAGGGGAAAAAGATGCATAGATTGCCGGAGTTTACCGAGCAGGCAAACGTCTGTATATGTATATACAAATAAACACACGACCGGGGTGCCTTGATCATGTCCGCTTTCTTTGCCGAACGCGCACTGCTGCCTAATGGATGGGCCAATGATGTACGTCTTGAAGTCAGCGCCGATGGCCTGCTGACAAAGGTTGAGCCCAATGCCAGTGCAGAAGGCGCGGAACGGCTCAGGGGCCCGGTGTTGGCGGGTATGCCAAACCTGCATTCCCATGCCTTCCAGCGCGCCATGGCGGGCTTGGCCGAAGTGGCCGGCAACCCCAATGACAGCTTCTGGACCTGGCGCGACTTGATGTACCGCATGGTCGGCAAGATCAACCCCGAGCAGTTACAGGTCATCGCCCGCCAGCTGTATATCGAAATGCTCAAGGCCGGCTACACCTCGGTGGCCGAGTTCCATTACGTGCACCACGATCTCAGCGGCCAGCCCTATGCTGACCGTACGGAGCTGTCCCGCCAGATCAGCCAGGCGGCCGCCAGCAGCGGGATCGGCCTGACCTTGCTGCCGGTGCTCTACACCCACGCAGGCTTTGGTGGCCAAGCGCCGAATGAAGGCCAGCGACGGTTTATCAACAGCACGGAACACTACTTGGACCTGCAAGCACGCCTGCAGCCCATTCTGGCGGCACAACCGGCGCAGCAACTGGGTCTGTGCTTCCACTCCCTGCGCGCCGTCACCCCCGAACAAATCCATACCGTGCTGGCCGCCAGTGACAAGAGCTGCCCGGTGCATATCCACATCGCCGAACAGCAAAAAGAAGTCGACGACTGCTTGGCCTGGAGCGGCAAGCGCCCGTTGCAATGGCTGTATGACAATGTCGAGGTGGATGAGCGCTGGTGCCTGGTGCACGCCACCCATGCCGATGCCGACGAAGTGACACGCATGGCCAACAGCCGAGCGATTGCAGGTTTGTGCCTGACCACGGAGGCCAACCTAGGCGATGGGATTTTTCCTGCGGTGGACTTCCTCGCCCAGGGCGGCCGCATGGGCATTGGTTCCGACAGCCATGTGTCACTGAGCGTGGTGGAAGAACTGCGTTGGCTGGAATACGGCCAGCGCCTGCGCGATCAACGGCGTAATCGGTTGTATCGCAGTGACCAACCGATGGTGGGTCGCACGCTGTTCGATGCTGCGCTGGACGGTGGCGCACAAGCGCTGGGCCAGCCGATTGGTCGACTGCAAGTGGGCAAGCGTGCGGACTGGATAGTGCTGGACGGTAGCGACCCGTACCTGGCGACGGCCAGTGAGGATGGGATTCTCAACCGCTGGCTATTTGCCGGTGGTGATCGGCAAGTGCGCGATGTACTGGTCAATGGCAAGTGGGTGGTGCGAGATGGGCATCATGCTGGCGAAGAAGACAGCAGCCGGGCATTCACCCAGGTGCTGAAGGACTTGCTGAACTGACGACCAACCCATAACAACTGTGGGAGCTGGCTTGCCTGCGATACAGACACCTCGGTGCTTCAGTTACACCGGGTTGATGCTATCGCAGGCAAGCCAGCTCCCACACTTGATTGATGGGCTGCGAATTATTGAGACGACTTCGCCATCTGCTTATCCGACGTGCGCCAGATCAACCGCGTGGTGTCATAGCCTTGCTGTCGCGCCCTGCTCAGCAGGTCTTCGCGGGTATCGGCACTCACCGTCGGCGTGCGCGACAGGATCCACATATAGCGCCGGCTCGGGCTGCCGACGATGGCGGTCTTGTAGTCATCGCTGACATACAGCACCCAGTAGTCGCCCTTGGCAACGCCCGGCAACAGTGATGTAAACCAGTTATTGAATTCCACCCACAGCTTGTCGGTCTTGCCTGGCACCTGCGGCGTTGCCGTGCCTTTGGCCTCTTGCCACTTCCACTCAGGCGTCAGGCAGCGGTTGAAAACCGACATGTCACCATCAGGCAGCAAGGTGTAGCGGGCTTCGGATTGCGCACAGTTGCGCTGGAAGTACATCGGCAACCGGGCCAACTCATACCAGGTGCCCTGGTAACGCTTGAGGTTGACGTTGCTCGCAGTCTTGGGTTGCAGATCATCGCCAGAATGGCTGGCGCAGCCCGCCAAAAACAGGCTGGCGCAAAGGAACAAAACAAAACGCATCATTCTTCTTCTCCCGCAGGCTCGCGCCCCGGTTTACTTCAGGCCTTGCCCGGAAAACATCAGAACTTTGTCACCGGCGTACTGCACGCTGATAAAGCTGTTTTTATCGCCCCAGGTGCAGCTGGACATGCCCAGTGCGCCGGAACAATCGGTTGGCTTGCCCAGCAACGACTCCACCTCGGCCTTGGCCATGCCGGCTGAGAGCTTTTGGTAGTTTTCTTGGGTGACCTTGCTGCAAGCGGCTAAGAGCACGCAAAAAGCCAGCAGGGCGAGACGGCGTATAGACATGGAAAAGCTCCTGGAGAGACAAAGCAGCTGGGGTATCTGCCAGAAGCTTAGAAGGGAAAAGGGGTGTCTGGTTCCCGACGAGCGAAAACAAAAAAGCCCCGAAAACGCTGAAACGTTTCGGGGCTTCTTTAACGGTGATCCATCTCACAATACAGCGGCTCACCGCTCGTTACGGCTTACTTCTTGTGATAGGCCGTCACGCGCTCAACTTCTTCCTTCGAACCCAGGAATACCGCCACACGCTGGTGCAGGCCTTCAGGCTGAATGTCGAGGATGCGCTGGTGGCCGTCGGTGGACGCACCGCCTGCCTGTTCAACCAGGAACGACATCGGGTTGGCTTCGTACATCAGGCGCAGCTTGCCTGGCTTGGACGGCTCGCGGCTGTCGCGTGGGTACATGAACAGGCCACCACGGGTCAGGATGCGGTGCACGTCGGCAACCATCGCGGCTACCCAGCGCATGTTGAAGTTCTTCTTCAGCGGGCCTTCTTCGCCTTCCATCAGCTCGTTGACGTAGCGCTTCACCGGTTCTTCCCAGTGGCGCTGGTTGGACATGTTGATGGCAAATTCCTGGGTAGAAGCAGGAATCGAAATGTCTTCGTGGGTGAGTACGAAGCTGCCCATTTCACGGTCCAGGGTGAAGCCTTTGACGCCATCGCCCAGGGTCAGCACCAGCATGGTCTGTGGGCCGTAGATCGCGTAGCCGGCAGCAACCTGCTCGGTGCCTGGTTGCAGGAAGGCCTTTTCGTTCAGGGCTTCGTTCTGGCTCAGGTATTCGTTGGGGCAACGCAGCACCGAGAAGATGGTGCCGACCGGTGCGTTGATGTCGATGTTGGACGAACCGTCCAGTGGGTCGAATACCAGCAGGTATGCGCCCTTCGGGTATTTGCCTGGGATCTGGTAGGCATTGTCCATTTCTTCGGACGCCATGCCGGCCAGGTGGCCACCCCATTCGTTGGCTTCGAGCAGGATTTCGTTGGACAGAACGTCCAGTTTCTTCTGCACTTCGCCCTGCACGTTTTCAGTGCCCATGCTGCCCAGGACACCGCCCAGTGCGCCTTTGGAAACGGCGTGGCTGATTTCCTTGCAAGCACGCGCCACCACTTCGATAAGGAAGCGCAGATCGGCAGGCGTGTTGTTGCTGCGGGTCTGCTCGATCAAATAGCGACTCAAGGTAACGCGGGACATGGACGGCTCCGGAGAATGGGGGGCTGAAAACCCGCGCAGTTTAGCGCGAGTCGAGGCTGATTTCCTCTAATCAGAGGATTTAACGCCAATAGAGTTCACGACCAGGCTTGATGTGAGAGGGGGCTTGCCCCCGATTGCGGTCATTCAGTCAATGCATGAGTGACTGATCAACCGCTATCGGGGGCAAGCCCCCTCCCACATTTTTAACCGCGGCCGTCAGTCGAGGGCTTTCCAGATCTCGGTGGCATATTCGCGGATGGTGCGGTCCGAGCTGAACCAGCCCATGCGCGCTGTGTTGAGCACGGCCGAGCGCCACCAGGCCTTGGAGTCGTGCCAATGCGCCTCGACCCGCGCCTGGGCGTCCCAGTAGGCGTCAAAGTCGGCACACACCAGGAAGCGGTCGTAGTCGATCAGCCCATCGATCAGGCCCACATAGCGGCCCGGGTCGTCCGGCGAAAACACCCCGCCACGGATCGCTTGCAGCACATCATTCAAACGATGGGAGGCAGCGATATCCGGCCCTGCGTTGAACTCGCCGGCGTGTTTGCGGGCCTCCACCTGCTGGGCACTGAGGCCAAAGATAAACATGTGCTCGGCGCCGACACGCTCGTGCATCTCCACGTTGGCGCCGTCCATGGTGCCGATGGTCAGCGCGCCGTTGAGGCCGAACTTCATGTTGCTGGTGCCGGACGCTTCGAAACCGGCGGTGGAAATCTGCTCCGACAAATCCGCTGCCGGAATGATGCTTTCCGCCAGGCTGACGTTGTAGTTGGGCAGGAACACCACCTTGAGCAAACCGCGCACGGTCGGGTCGTTATTGACGGTGCGGGCGATGTCGTTGGTCAGCTTGATGATCAGCTTGGCCTGGTGGTAGCTGGCTGCCGCCTTGCCGGCAAAGATCTTGACCCGAGGCACCCAGTCGATGCCCGGCTCGGCACGGATCGCCTGGTACAGCGCCACGGTGTGCAGCAGGTTGAGCAGTTGGCGCTTGTATTCGTGGATGCGCTTGACCTGCACGTCGAACATCGCCGCCGGGTTGATCGCAATGCCCAGGCGCTCATGGATGATCTGCGCCAGTGCGCGCTTGCTGTGCAGGCGCTGCTCAGCAAATGCTTTGCGAAAGGCCGGTTTCTCGGCAAAGGGTTCCAACTCGATCAGGCGCTGTTCGGGCTGATCGAGAATATCCGGGCCCAGCGCTTCCACCAACATATCGGTCAGCTTGGGGTTGGCCTGGTACAGCCAGCGACGGAAGGTAATGCCGTTGGTTTTGTTATTGATGCGTTCGGGGTAGAGCTTGTGCAGTTCGGAGAACACCGTGCTGCGCATCAGTTGGGTATGCAAACCGGACACGCCGTTGACGCTATGGGAGCCCAGGAACGCCAGGTTGCCCATGCGCACGCGGCGGCCGTTGTCTTCTTCGATCAGCGACACAGCGCGCAAGACGTCGAAATCGTGGATGCCTTTGGCACGCAGCGAGTCGATATGCTGGGCGTTGATCAGGTAGATGATCTGCATGTGCCGGGGCAGCATGCGTTCCATCAAACCTACCGGCCAGGTTTCCAGCGCTTCGGGCAGCAGGGTGTGGTTGGTATACGAAAGGGTCTCGACGGTGACATCCCACGCGGCTTCCCAGGGAATGTCATGCAAATCGACCAGCTGGCGCATCAACTCGGCCACGGCGATGGACGGGTGGGTGTCGTTGAGTTGGATGGCGGCGTGCTCGCCCAGGCTCAATACCGAACCGTGCATGTTCTTGTGGCGGCGCAACAAGTCCTGCAGGGACGCGGAGACGAAGAAATATTCCTGGCGCAGGCGCAGTTCCTGCCCTGCTTCGGTGCTGTCGGCCGGGTAAAGCACTCGGGAGATGCTTTCGGCGCGAGCCACTTCGGCGACGGCGCCTAAATGGTCACCTGCGTTGAAGCGCTCCAGGTGCAGGTCTTCTACGGCCCGTGCACGCCAGAGGCGCAGGGTGTTGACGCTGGCCCCGCGCCAACCGACGACCGGCGTGTCATAGGCCACGGCACGTACGGTTTCGTTGGGCGACCACACCTGGATCATCTTGCCGGAGGCGTCCGCAATGGTTTCAACGCTCCCACCAAAGCCGATCGGGTAAATCACCTCGGCGCGCTCGAATTCCCAAGGGTTGCCGAAATCCAGCCAGCGTTCGGTCTGCTCCTGCTGCCAACCGTCGACAATGGCCTGGCGGAACAAGCCGTGTTCATAACGAATGCCGTAACCGTGGCCCGCAATGCCCAGCGTCGACATGCTTTCCATAAAGCACGCCGCCAGACGGCCCAGACCACCGTTGCCGAGCGCCGCGTCGGGCTCCAGCAGGCGGATGCGCTCCAGATCCACGCCCAGCTCCGACAGTGCTTCGCGAGCGATCTCCAGCACACCCAGGTTGCTCAGGCTGTCGTAGAGCAAGCGGCCGATGAGAAATTCCAGGGACAGGTAATAAACACGCTTCTGGCCTTTGCGATAAATACGCCGCGTGTGGTCCATCCAGTGGTCGACCATCTGGTCGCGGGCGGCCAGGGCAATGGCTTCGAACCAGTCATGGTCGAAGGCGTGATCCGGGTCCTTGCCCACCGCGTAGGTGAGTTTGGTCAAGACAGCATCGCGGAATGCGGCTACCTCTGCTTCTCGTGCAAGCGGTTCCTGAGACATCGGTGCGACCTCGGGCGAGATTGAAGGAGTTGCTAGAGCCTAGTCGGTCTGACAGACGGTAGACGTGCTGGTTCGGCAGTTTTTTAACTCATTCGCCATGGACTGAATTTGATGCAGGGGTCGTGCCCGATCAGGCAGTGGCCAAACCTTTGAGCTGAAACCTGCAAAATATTGTTCAAAAAACCACCAATCCCGGTATGATCCCGCGCCCGTATACCGCCCCACCCTGGAACCCTGATGAAGCCTCAACTGATCGCCGCCGCGGAACTCGACCGTCTAGAGACCTGGCAGAAATATTCCGCCCACATGTGCGGCGGCTGCGTGTCCAGCTGCTGCACCCTGCCGGTTGAGGTGAAGATCAAGGACCTGATCCGCATTGGCATCGTCGATGAGTTCGAGCGCGGCGATCCGCCGAAGAACATCGCCAAGCGTTTGCAGAAAGAAGGCATCGTCGAGCGGTACAACAACAAGTCCGAAATTTTTACCCTGCAGCGCATGAGCAACAACGACTGCCTGTACCTGGATCGTAAGACGCGCTTTTGCACTATTTATGACAAACGCCCGGATACGTGCCGCAACCACCCGAAAATCGGGCCGCGGCCGGGGTATTGCGCGTATAAGCCCAAGGAAGTGGTGCGCGAGACCAACTTCAAGACCCTCGACAAGTTCTAAGTTTTTGATCGTTCCCACGCTCTGCGTGGGAATGCAGCTGTGGACGCTCTGCGTCCGCTCTTGAAAGCAGGACGCGGAGCGTCCCACGCGGCGTTCCCACGCGGAGCGTGGGAACGATCACAACACACAAACTGCAGGCATAAAAAAACGCCCCCGGCCTTTCGACCGGGGGCGTTTTTCATTCAGCCTGAGTTAACTCAGTTCTTGGCTTTCTTGGCAGCGCGGGTACGCTCGCCTTCGTCCAGGATCTTCTTACGCAGGCGGATCGACTTAGGCGTGACTTCGCACAGCTCGTCGTCCTGGATGAATTCCAGGGCCTGTTCCAGGGTGAAGCGAACAGGTGGAACCAGAGCGATGGTTTCGTCTTTGCCCGAAGCACGCATGTTGTCGAGCTTCTTGCCTTTGGTTGGGTTGACGCCCATGTCGTTGTCACGGCTGTTCAGACCAACGATCTGGCCGTTGTAGATCTCTTGACCGTGCTCAACGAACAGCTTGCCACGCGCCTGGAGGGTTTCCAGGGAGTAGGTCAGCGCCTTACCGGTTTCTACCGATACCAGAACACCGTTCTGACGGCCGGACATGTCGCCGGACTTCATGGTGTCGTAGCGATCGAAGATCGAGGTCAGGATGCCAGCACCGTTGGTCAGGGTCAGGAACTGGTTACGGAAACCGATCAGACCACGAGCAGGGATGTTGTATTCCAGACGCACACGGCCTTTGCCATCCGGCACCATGTTGGTCAGGTCGCCCTTACGCAGGCCCATCTCTTCCATGACCTTGCCCTGGGATTCTTCAGGGGTGTCGATGGTGACGTTTTCGAACGGTTCCTGCTTCACGCCGTCAACCTGACGGATGATCACTTCCGGACGACCAACACCCATTTCGAAGCCTTCGCGACGCATGGTTTCGATCAGTACCGAGAGGTGCAGCTCACCACGGCCGGAGACCTTGAACTTGTCAGCCGAGTCGCCTTCTTCAACGCGCAGAGCAACGTTGTACAGCAGCTCTTTGTCCAGACGCTCCTTGATGTTACGGGAGGTCACGAACTTGCCTTCTTTACCGCAGAAAGGCGAGTCGTTTACCTGGAAGGTCATGGAAACGGTTGGCTCGTCAACGGTCAGAGGCTTCATCGCCTCGACGTTGTCCGGCTGGCACAGGGTGTCGGAGATGAAAAGCGAGTCCATACCGCTCACGCATACGATGTCGCCAGCGAAAGCTTCTTCAACGTCGATGCGGTGCAGGCCGTGGTGACCCATCAGCTTCAGGATACGACCGTTACGCTTCTTGCCGTCAGCGCCGATAGCAACAACCGGGGTGTTCGGCTTGACGCTACCACGAGCGATACGGCCAACGCCGATAACACCCAGGAAGCTGTTGTAGTCCAGTGCCGAGATTTGCATCTGGAACGGGCCTTCACGGTCGACTTTCGGTGCTGGTACGTTGTCGACGATCGACTGGTACAGCGGGGTCATGTCTTCAGCCATGTCGGTGTGGTCAAGACCAGCAATACCGTTCAGGGCCGAGGCGTAGATGACTTGGAAGTCCAGCTGTTCTTCGGTAGCACCCAGGTTGTCGAACAGGTCGAAGATCTGGTCCAGAACCCAGTCCGGACGCGCGCCTGGACGGTCAACCTTGTTGATGCACACGATCGGACGCAGGCCGGCTTCGAAAGCCTTCTTGGTCACGAAACGGGTTTGCGGCATAGGGCCGTCTTGAGCGTCAACCAGCAGCAGAACGGAGTCAACCATCGACATTACGCGTTCTACTTCGCCGCCGAAGTCGGCGTGGCCCGGGGTGTCCACGATGTTGATGTGGTAGCCGTTCCAGTTGATAGCGGTGTTTTTAGCCAGGATGGTAATACCGCGCTCTTTTTCCTGGTCGTTGGAGTCCATCACGCGCTCGTCGTTGAGCTCGTTGCGCTCCAGGGTGCCGGATTGACGCAGGAGTTTGTCTACCAGGGTGGTTTTACCATGGTCAACGTGAGCAATGATGGCGATGTTACGTAGATTTTCGATCACTTGTGTATCTCGATCAGAGGATTCGGTGTGCTGACAGGTCGTGGCAGCGATTAACAGTAGAGTCAGGCCTTGCCGTTACAGCTTGACGGCAGAGTCGGGGGGCCGGTGACGCAGGCCACAGGCAAACAGCCCCGGGCTCTTAGCTCGGTCGATAAACGCGCACATTGGCATGCCCCTCACTGAGCAAATGGTGGGCATGCAGGCGACTCATCACGCCTTTGTCGCAATACAACAGGTACTGACGGCTGTTATCCAGTTCCTTGAAACGCGCGTTCAATGCGTAGAACGGCAGCGTTTGCACGTCGATGCCAGCGATTTCCAGCGGCTCATCCTCGGCGGCATCCGGATGACGGATGTCGATGACGATCTGGCCGGCCAGGGCTTCGCTGACTTCTTCGATTTGCACATCCTGGCCCAACTCGTCGATCACGCGATCGATTGGCACCAGCTTGGCGTTCTCGAGCGCACGCTCCAGAATCGCCATGTCGAATTCTTTTTCTTCATGCTCCACGCGGTGACGCTTGGCGTGGGTCTTGGGGTTCACCGAAATGACCCCGCAGTATTCAGGCATATGCTTGGCGAAGTCGGCGGTGCCGATCTGTTCTGCCAGGTCGATGATGTCCTGTTTGTGGCTGGCGATCAGCGGGCGCAGCACCAGCTTCTCGGTCACGCAATCAATGATCGACAGGTTCGGCAGCGTCTGGCTGGAAACCTGGGAAATCGCTTCGCCGGTCACCAGGGCGTCGATCTGCAATTGATCGGCGATTCGGGACGCAGCGCGCAACATCATACGCTTCAATACTACGCCCATATGACTGTTATCGACTTTGCCGAGAATTTCGCCCAGCACTTCCTCGAACGGCACGCTTACAAATAGCACGCGCTGGGAGCTGCCGTACTTCTTCCAGATAAAGTGCGCGACTTCCATCACGCCCAATTCGTGTGCACGCCCGCCCAGGTTGAAGAAGCAGAAATGGCTCATCAGGCCGCGACGCATGATCTGGTAGGCCGCCACCGTGGAATCGAAACCGCCGGACATCAATACCAGGGTCTGTTCCAAGGCACCCAGCGGGTAGCCGCCGATGCTGTTGTGCTGGCTGTGGATCACGAACAACCGTTGGTCGCGAATTTCCATGCGCACTTCAATTTGCGGCGCTTTGAGGGAAATTCCAGCGGCACCGCACTCGCGACGCAGCTTGCTGCCGACGTATTTCTCGACATCCATGGAGCTGAACGGGTGCTTGCCGGCACGCTTGCAACGCACCGAAAAAATCTTGCCTTCAAGCGCATTGCCGTAGTGCTGCTTGCACTTTTCGGTGATGTCGTCGAAGTCGCCCAGCGGGTACTCATCCACCTGCAGGAAATGCGCGATGCCCGGCATGCAGCTCAGGCGCTCGGTCATGTCCTTCAAGGCTTTGGCGTCGGTAATGCGGGTTTCCAGCTCGAGGTTGTCCCACACGCCGTTCACCACCACAGCCGGGTCCAGGTCACGGAGCACGGCACGGATGTTCTTGGCCAACTGACGGATGAAACGCGTCCGTACCGGTCGGCTTTTGATGGTGATCTCGGGGAAGACTTTAACGATTAATTTCATGGAAACAGCGCGCGCCGGGCCTGCTGAAAAAGGGGGGCGCGGATTATAGCGGAAATCGCTCAAGGTTTAACCAGTTAATATGCATTGCCTACGCAATGCACCAAAACGGGTCATTTACACAAATAAACGCTACATTGCAGTGCGCGATTTATGCCGTTTTTGCCGATTGCACCGTTATAGGGGCTATTTTGAGGCAAAACGGCCATGTTGGCGCACTGGCATGCAATTTGCTCTCTTGTGAGGCAGGTTGCCTTGGCGGAGTATCCGCGCCGGCATCACCCAAATTCTAAGGGCTAACTCCACTACCCAAGCCCGAAGCCACCCGGAGGACACCATGTCGAAGTCGGTTCAACTCATCAAAGATCATGACGTTAAATGGATTGATCTGCGCTTCACGGACACAAAAGGCACTCAGCACCACGTGACCATGCCGGCTCGCGATGCGCTGGAAGATGACTTCTTCGAAGTCGGCAAGATGTTCGACGGTTCCTCCATCGCCGGCTGGAAAGGCATCGAAGCCTCCGACATGATCCTGCTGCCAGACGACAGCACCGCCGTACTCGACCCGTTCACCGAAGAGCCAACCCTGATCCTGGTGTGCGACATCATCGAGCCTTCGACCATGCAAGGCTATGACCGCGACCCACGCGCCATCGCCCACCGTGCCGAGGAATACCTGAAGTCCACCGGTATCGGCGACACCGCATTCTTCGGCCCTGAGCCAGAGTTCTTCATCTTCGACTCGGTGAAGTTCAAATCCGACATCTCCGGCTCCATGTTCAAGATTTTCTCCGAGCAAGGTTCGTGGATGTCCGACCAGGACGTGGAAGGCGGCAACAAAGGCCACCGTCCAGGCGTGAAAGGCGGCTACTTCCCAGTACCACCGTTCGACTTCGACCATGAAATCCGTACCTCCATGTGCAACGCACTGGAAGAAATGGGCCAGACCGTTGAAGTTCACCACCACGAAGTGGCGACTGCCGGCCAGAACGAAATCGGCGTGAAATTCAACACGCTGGTGAAGAAGGCTGACGAAGTTCAAACCCTGAAATACTGCGTGCACAACGTTGCCGATGCCTATGGCCGCACCGCTACCTTCATGCCTAAGCCGCTGTACGGCGATAACGGCTCGGGCATGCACGTTCACGTATCGATTTCCAAAGACGGCAAGAACACCTTCGCTGGCGAAGGCTATGCCGGCCTGTCCGACACCGCTCTGTACTTCATCGGCGGCATCATCAAGCACGGCAAGGCCCTGAACGGCTTCACCAACCCGTCGACCAACTCCTACAAGCGTCTGGTCCCAGGTTTTGAAGCGCCGGTGATGCTGGCCTACTCGGCACGCAACCGCTCCGCCTCAATCCGTATTCCTTACGTCAACAGCCCTAAAGGCCGTCGTATCGAAGCGCGCTTCCCAGACCCGGCTGCCAACCCTTACCTGGCCTTCGCCGCCCTGATGATGGCCGGCCTGGACGGTATCCAGAACAAGATCCACCCTGGCGACGCCGCCGACAAAAACTTGTACGACCTGCCGCCTGAAGAGGCCAAAGAGATCCCACAAGTGTGCGGCAGCCTGAAAGAAGCCCTGGAAGAGCTGGACAAGGGCCGTGCGTTCCTGACCAAAGGCGGCGTTTTCAGCGACGACTTCATCGACGCTTACATCGCCCTGAAAAGCGAAGAAGAAATCAAAGTACGCACCTTCGTACACCCACTGGAATACGAGTTGTACTACAGCTGCTGATCCGGTAGCGCTGCTTGAGGTAGCGTGATGAGAAAGACCTCCTTCGGGAGGTCTTTTTTTTTGCCTGGGCGTTACGCTACGCCAGCTCTGCAAACCCAATCAAAGTGTGGGAGCTGGCTTGCCTGCGATAGCGCACTGCCGACCACCTGCTGTATCACTGACACACCGCCATCGCGGGCAAGCCCGCTTGTATGCTAGGACTTGAAGGGAGGAGAAGGGACAAAGCCCGATTCTGACTGTTGACGCAGTACAGACCGTGGGA